>UQQT01000012.1 GCA_900543395.1 uncultured Oscillospiraceae bacterium
AAGCCGCATAAATACTGGATTTTATAATAAAAACACCATTGACTCCGAACTTAAGAGTTCAGATTTCAATGGTGTCTTTATATGGCCCGCTCGGAGGGATTCGAACCCCCGATCTTCAGAATCGGAATCTGCTGCGTTATCCGGCTGCGCCACGAGCGGATATATACGAAACCGCCGAACGCAATGTCGTCGGCTCCGTTTTTTTCTTTATAACATAACGTAAAAACGCTTATCACACGTTAAATCTGAACAGGACGATATCGCCGTCCTGCATTACATAGTCCTTGCCCTCGCTGCGGACAAGTCCCTTTTCCTTTGCCGAGCTCATTGAACCGCACGCCATAAGGTCATCGAACGAAACAACCTCCGCACGGATGAATCCGCGTTCGAAATCCGAGTGAATTTTGCCCGCCGCCTGCGGTGCCTTCGTACCCTTTTTAATCGTCCACGCTCTGACCTCGGGCTGTCCTGCCGTAAGGTAAGACATGAGTCCGAGAAGATCGTAGCTTTCCTGAATAAGCGTATCAAGTCCGCCCTGCTCGATTCCGAGGTCTGAAAGGAACATCTCCTTTTCATCCTTATCAAGCGAGCTTATCTGTGCCTCGAGTTCGGCACATATCGGCAGAACCCGGCTTCCCTCGGCTTCCGCAATTTTACAAACCGCCTTATATCCCTCGTTCGATTCGACGCCGGAAGAAAAATCCTCCTCGCTCATATTGCAGGCGTATATAACGGGCTTTAACGTAAGAAGCGCGACGGTTTCGAGCTTTGCGCGCTCCTCGTCGTCCGTTTCGACGGCTCTCGCGCACACTCCCTCGTCGAGCTTTTCGCGTACACGTTTAAAGAATTCAACGTCGGAGGCAAGCGACTTATCACCCTTCATAGCCTTTGTATCCCTGTCGATACGCCTGTCGAGTATCTCCATGTCGGACATAATAAGCTCTAAATTAATCGTCTCAATATCTCTTGCGGGGTCGATACTGCCGTCGACGTGAACAATATCGCCGTTCTCAAAGCATCTGACGACGTGAATAATCGCGTCGACCTCTCTTATATGCGATAAAAATTTATTTCCCAGTCCCTCTCCCTTGGAAGCACCGCGGACAAGTCCCGCGATATCGACAAATTCAATCGTCGCGGGCGTAATCTTTTCGGGATTATACATCTTTGCGAGTGCGTCGAGTCTCTTATCCGGAACGCTTACAACGCCGACATTGGGTTCAATCGTGCAGAACGGATAGTTCGCCGACTGCGCGCCCGCGTTCGTCAGCGCGTTAAAAAGCGTGCTTTTTCCTACATTGGGAAGTCCTACAATACCGAGTTTCATATATTATTCCTCTGAATTTTAATTAAATTAGTCTAAACGATATTTTATCACATTACCCGTAAAATTGCAATAATAAAAAAACCGAATCTAAAGGTTTCAAATACCTATAGATTCGGCAATATAAGACGCATTCCCAATCAGGGATTCTCTAAAGCACGCTGTAGGAACTGCTTCGTTCTCAAATTTTTGGGATTAGTAAAGATATCCTCGGGCGAGCCCTCCTCGGCGATTACGCCGTCGGACATGAAAATGACCTTGTTTGCAACGTCTCTGGCAAACGCCATCTCATGCGTTACGATAACCATTGTAACGTGCTCGTCTGCAAGCTTTCTTATAACCTTCAGAATTTCGCCGGTAAGCTCGGGGTCGAGCGCACTTGTCGGCTCGTCGAAAAACAGAATTTTCGGCTCGAGCGCGAGAGCTCTGGCTATTGAAACTCTCTGCTGCTGACCGCCCGAAAGTTCGCACGGATAATTTTTAAGCTTCTGCGAGAGTCCGACGCGTTCGAGGATATCCTTTGCATTCGCTTCAATCTGCGCATTAATCTCTTTTTTATTCTTTTTATAATCGGGTTCTTCTTTTGCTCTCATTTTCGGAGCGAGCGTTACGTTGTCGAGAACGTTATACTGCGGAAATAAATTAAACTGCTGAAAAACGAGTCCGAAATTAATTCTCTTCGCTCTTAATTCCTTATCGGTAAGCTTTTTATGCTCGCCTGCGTCGTATAAAAGCTCGTCGTCGAGATAAAATTTACCGCTGTCGGGCGTTTCGAGGAAGTTAAGACATCTCAAAAGTGTCGTTTTACCGCTTCCCGAGGAGCCGATTATCGCAAGAACATCGCCTGCTTCAAGGGTAAAGCCTATGTCCTTTAAAACCTTCGTAGAACCGAAGTTCTTTGATACGTTTTCAACTTTAAGTATCGACATATTCTCTCCCCCTTAAACCTTGAAATAACTTAATTTCTTTTCGAGTCTGCCGAACAGAAGCGTCAGAATTCCGCTGAATACAAGATAGTAAACACCGGTGAAGAACAACGGCCATATCTGTCCGGAAATGCCCTGCGAACCCTTAAGGAACGCCTGACCTGCCCAGATGATCTCCTGCAAAGCGATAATACGCGCAAGGGACGTGTCCTTTACGAGCGTGATAATTTCATTCGACATGGGAGGAACGATTCTCTTAATCATCTGCATGAGCGTAACGCGGAAGAATATCTGCGATTTCGACATACCGAGCACAAGCCCCGCCTCCTGCTGTCCGACGGGAACGCCCTGTATTCCGCCTCTGTAAATCTCGGAGAAATAGCACGCGTAGTTTATTATAAACGAAACGCATGAGGCTATGAATCTGCCGTTTTCTCCGCTGCCCCATATATTATTGTGAAAAACGAGTCCGGGGAAGAAATATATTATCATAATCTGAAGCATGAGGGGCGTACCTCTGAATATCCACACTATAACTCTGACAAGCGCGGACAGGGGCTTGAAGCGCGACATGGAGCCGAACGATATTACGAGTCCTAACGGAATCGCGCCGAGAAGCGTTATAAAAAACAATTTGAGAGTCTGCAAAAATCCAACGTTCAGCGAAGCGAATACCGTCGGGAACTGCTCGACTACCGTCTGAAAATTCATTTATGTAACATCCTTTATCGGGAAATTTAATTGAAAATAATCAAAATCAGAGAGCGCACAATGCGCGCTCTCCGTTATTTGCTTTTGCTTTATAAAGCTTATTTGATAAGCATTGCCTGTACTTTATAGGTTTCTGCCGTTTTGTCCATAAGCTCACCGTTGGCAGCGAAGAACTCGTTGAGCTTAGCGGTAAGATCCGATCCCTGACGGAAGCCTACGCCGTACTCCTCGGAGTTGAGCTTTACGGTGTATGCAAGCTGTGCATAGCCGGTTCCCTCGCCTACCATTGCGGCAGCCATAAGAGAGTCGATGATAGCCGCGTCGCAGGTGCCTGCCGCAACCTCTGCAAGAGCGGTAGCCTGATCCTTAACCTCAGTGTATTTAAAACCGTTAGCCGCTGCCTCTTTCTTACCTGCGCTGCCTGCCTCTACCGCGAAATTAAGTTCTTTGCAAGACTCTGCGGTCTGGTACTTGTCAGCCTTATCCTTGGGAACGATAACAATCTGAGCGTTGTTGCAGTATGCGTTCGAGCAAGACATTGAAGCTTTTACCTCGTCCGTAAGGGTCATGCCGTTCCATACACAGTCAATCGTTTTACTCTTTAATTCCATAGCTTTATTATCCCAGTCGATTTCAATAAACTCAACGTCTACGCCGAGGCTCTTTGCGAAAGCCTTAGCCATGTCCGCGTCAAAACCGATCCACTCTTTGTTTTCATTCTGATAATCCATGGGCTCGAAGTCCGTGATACCTACGACAAGCTTGCCTTTTTCTTTAACGTAAGCCATATCGCTTGCTTCGTTCGACGCGTTTGAAGCGGGTGCCTTTGAGGTGTCGGTTTTCGTTTCGTCCTCGGTCTTTCCGGTGCACGAAGCGAAGCACAGTACGGTCATTACAACCGCAAGAATGATTGATAATACTTTGATTGCCTTTTTCATTTTCAATTTCTCCGTTTCTATTGTTTTAATGTTGTAGCACTTTATTACGGTGAAGTGCTTTTGTTGTCATCATTATAACCGCACAAAACGCGTTTGTCAACCCCTTTTTTCAAAAAAATTGAAAAAGTTTAAAAATTTTTTTTCGGGGCATGATTTTAACGGGTGATATTATGAACAGACGGGTGCTTACGGTTTTTTCGCTTTTTGCGCTTGCGAGTCTCGCATTATTAATAAGAATAGGATATATAAACAATTCGGACAGCTCCGTCAGGGCGGACTCGGTGAAATATTCGTCGTACTTAATAAATGAAAAGCGCGGATACATTTACGACGTGAACATGCTTCCTATGGTCAACACAAAAACGGATTATTATATTGCCGCAGCGCCGGACAGCGGGAGCCGGAGCATATTAAAAGAGCGTCTGACCTCGGATGAATTTTTAAAAATCGAAAGTAATTTCACGTCGGGCAAGCCTATATTATTAAAAACGGACAGGGAAATCAAAGCAGGCTCCGGCATAACTGCCTTTAAGACATACGAACGGTATTCCGATTCAGACCCCGCGCAGAATCTTATTGGCTATCTCGACTCGTCGGGAAACGGGGCGTTCGGACTCGAAAAAATATACAACACGTTTTTGAGCGATAATTCGGGAACGATTAAAGCGCAGTTCCCGGTCTCGGCTTCGGGCATATCGCTCTCGGGCGCACAGATAAGAATCAAAAACGACAATTATTATTCGAAAGCGGGGATCGTGCTGACGATAGACAAGAACATCCAATCGATATGCGAAAACGCACTCAAAGAAAACAGGATAACAACCGGGTGCGCCGTGGTTCTGGACGTTCGGGACAATTCAATTACCGCTCTTGCCACCGCGCCGTCGATAGACAGGAGTAATCTGCAAAAAAGCGTAAACGACGAAAATTCACCGTTTGTGAACAGGGCGCTCAGCGCGTACTCCGTCGGCTCCGTATTTAAACCCATAGTCGCCGCGGCGGCTCTCGACAGCGGAATAAGCGAGAATATGACGGTCGGGTGCGACGGAAAAATAAGCGTTAATTCGACTGTGTTCAACTGTCATAAAAACGACGGACACGGCGTTCTCGACATGGCGGGCGCGACAGCCGTTTCATGCAACGAATATTATATAACGCTCGGACTGAAAACAGGCGCGGACAAAATAATAGATCTCGCCTCATCACTCGGACTCGGAAAGGAAATAAAACTTGCCGATTCGCTTGTCTGCGAGGGCGGAAACGTCCCGGATAAAAGCAAAATCGATTCCGCGCCGGCGCTTGCGAATTTATCGTTCGGACAGGGAACGCTCATGGCTTCACCGTTACAGATAGCGGGGGTTTATTCGGCTTTTGCCTCGTCGGGAATATACAGAACGCCGTATTTGATTAAATGCTTTACGGACGAAAACGGCGCGGTAACGGCGTATTATAAGAATGAAACGCAGAACAGGGTTATACCCGAAAGCGTGTGCAAAAAGATTCAGTCAATGCTCGAGCTGACCGTAACCGACGGCAGCGGAAAGAACGCGAAGCCCGAAAAAAACACCGCCGCCGGAAAAACGGCGACGGCTCAGTCGGGCTGGTATGAAAACGGCGAGGAGGTACTGCATACATGGTTTGCCGGGTACTTCCCCGCAGAAAATCCGCGGTATGCGATAGTCGTGATGAACGAACACGGCGAATATTCGTCAACGGACTGCGCCCCCGCTTTTAAAACAATAGCGGACGGGATATATGATATTGAATTGCAATACGCGAAAAAACAATAATTTTTCGGGACAAATTATTGTTTATATTTCATTTTCCAGCTTCGCGCAGAAGCGTAACAGTTTTCTTGACTCCGCCGTTGTAATTCTGCCGTCGGAGTCAAAATCGCCCGCCGAAATCTGTTCGGCAACAGGTTCGCAGAGCTTTGCCGACGCTCTTAACATTTCCCGCGCGTCCGCAGCCGACACGATTCCGTTCAAATCGAAATCACCCTTTTGAACCTCTATGTGCGCTTTTCCGGTTTCGCCGTCGGTGACGCATCCCGATTTTACGTTAAGATACACCGTCGAATCGTCCGCGTCCATAACAGTATAACTGCCCTCTTCAAGCTCATAGCCGAAACAGCCGTCAAGCGTATCGTCGATACCGAAAAACGAATATCCGTTTTCGTCGGCATACGCTATATTAAGTCCGTACTCGCTCTTTGCGTTCAGATCGGAGCATGACGTAAAGCACATATCCTCGCACAGACAGTCATAGAAAATTCTGAACATATCCCCGGGTTCGGAGACCGTCTTTATCGCGCCCTTTACCGACGCTTCAAGAACCGTATTTGTCCCGTCGCAGGCGGGAGTTATTTTATCCGCGGTAACCGCTGCGTGAAGAACGCCGTCATAATCGAAAATATAATCTTTAAATTCGTCTGCGTTGCTTTTTGAAATTTTAAAATAACACTGCGTACCCTCGTCGAGCGTATATTTTCCGTTTTTATATCCGAATACGGCTTTTCCGTCCGAATTCGTAACGGCGGAGCCTATTTTATTTGAACACGCCGAATCCGAATACACGTCGAAAGCGATTCCGGCATACGTAAAATAAACATCTTTCGAAAGCGACGGAATATACCGTCTGACTCTTATCTCCGCGCTGAGAGCTCCGCATTTTTTATAATTTATAAACGTAAGCGTCTGATTCTGATTCTCCGGCGAGACGGCAACCGATTTCTTTTGCGCGTCGGATTTATACCCGTTCGGGGTTTTTGTCTGCGACACGGTATATGTTCCGTAGTTAAGACGTACGCTCTCGCCCTGCTTCAGAGTCGAAACGAGCGAACCCGACGAATCATAAACCGAGAATTCTCCGCCGGAAAGAACGTTTGACCCGCCGTCCTTTAAATTAATTTTGAGAGTCCCTCCGCGGGGCTTCATTTTTGCTACAACGAACTTGACAACCGCACCGCCCGAACGGATTATCGACATATAATTTGCCCGTGCAGCCGAGTGCCAGAACACGTCCGTCGAGCCGTCGCCCCAATATATTCCTATATGATTCTGACCGCTCGGCCGAAGCTCCTCGTTGCAGAACATCATGATAATATCGCCCTTGCTCATGACTCCGCTTCTCAATGCCTCATATTTATTATTGAATATATAATACTCTATCCCGTTGTCCTCGAGAACGCCGTACCATCCCCTCGGGGTAGAAAACGACAGGATCTGATAGTCCGACGGATCGCCTCCAGCGCGGAGAATGCACGACTTCAGCACATGCCAGACAAAGCCCGAGCAGTTCATACCGGACGAACCGTTATACGACGTGTCGCCGTTGGGCGAGCGCCAGTTACCGCTGCGGTAAGGCGTGCCGAGATAGTAATTGTCATGCTCGTGAGAATACAGATAATCCATGTAGCTCCCGTAAGAAAAGCCGTAATACTCGCTCAATGACCTGCCGTCGACCGCCGACGCCGAAATCGGACAGGCCGAAACTGCAATCATTACCGTTAACAAAATGGTTATAATTCCTGTTACGGCATTTTTCTTCATCAATTTACATCTTCTTTCATTTTTATACAAATTAATTATACCTTTATAAAATAAAAAGTCAATTCGATTGACAAACATTTTTAATTATCTTATAATTTACATGAAAATCGGGAGGAAAGTGCGGTGAAAATCCGCCGCAGCAGCCACTGCCGTAACGAAGATTTTCTCTTCCGAGTCGGAATACTCTCCGGTTTTCAAAAAAATTTTATAAAGGAGCATGCAGAATGCGAAAAACAATGACAAAGATATTATCCGTCATAATGGCGTTGATAATATCGGCGGGCTTCCTTACGCTTACGGTATGGGCAGACGGTACCGTTTCACTGCGAATCGAGGGACCCGATAAGAATTATTATTACAACACGAGCATGGATCTGCTGAGTGAGGATTACACCGTAGCCGACCTTATCGCTTACGCGGACAAGACCGACGACTCGCTCACCGTAACCGGCATTGAAAAAGGTTATATCAGCGCGGTAAACGGGGTTAAAGCAGGTTCGTACACGGAAAAGAAGTGGGACGGCTGGGTCTACACCGTAAACGGCAAATTCCCGAACGATCCCGTAACCGATTACGTTCTCTCTGCGGGCGACGAGGTTATCCTTTTCTATTCGGATTACTATAATGCCGGCATGGAAATCCCCGTCGTCGACTCATCGAAGCTTTCGGCAGAGGGCATTATCAACTTCACGTACGGCTCTCCGATTTTCGACGAAAACTACGCGGTAATCGGCTATGACTATAAACCCATAGTCGGCGCAACCGTAACATTCAACGGCAAGGATTACACGAGCGACGAGAACGGCAATATCACCGTCGAAAATTTTGCGAAGCTTAAAAACGGCTCGTACCCGCTTCAGATAAACAAGTATTTCGAGGGAGGCTGTCCCGCGGTTCTCCGCCTTGCACCCGACTTCACCGTAAAAGTAACGGGTCACTCATTCTTTGATAAGATAGTCAATTTCTTTAAGATGATTTTCGACTTCTTCAAAAACCTCTTTACTAAAAAATAAGTATGTATTAAATCATAATATATGCGTTTCGGCTGCCGCGTACAGATGCTCGGCAGCCGAATTTTCTTATCTGTAAGCAGGTGTTGACAAAACGGGAATTTACGGATATAATATAAATACAAGGAGCTGCCGGATAGACGGTTTGCCCTTTACGTTATTGTTAAAATAACCGCACTTTTAGGACAGGGGCGGTTATTTTTTTACCTTAAGACAAAGAACAACAATAATAATCATAACAATCGTTATGTATATAATCGCTTCAGCCATTGGTACCACCCCCCTTCAAAAGAGGGGGGACTCCCTCTTTTCGAAACAAAAAAAAGGGCAAAACCGCCTACCGTTTATTTTACGCATAATCGAGCCAAAGTCATAAGGTTTATGCCGTCCTATTTCCGCTTCGACTGCGTTAAAGGAACTTGAAAGTCGCCAGACTTCCCGCGTCCCTTTGCCTTGCCGAAACAAAAATATGACCGGCATAAACTGCTCCGCACCCAAAAACAAGGCACATTAAATCTAAAAACTTAATTTTATATTATAAAAATACCGTTCTCTTTGTTGAGATACGGTATGTTTTTGGGCTTATGAAATTGACTCTCTTATGCTTAGCTAACTCCTCGGTCAGCAAAGTATTCTTTTCCGACTTTTTTATTTTAGCACATATTTTCTTTTTTTAAACCGCGGATTTGACAAATCCCGAAATTCAGCGTTTTATCAAAAAAAACACAATTGAACTTCTTACTTCTTCACTCTTACTTCTTACTTCGCACATGAAATGATTTGCGTCAACAAATTATTTCATATGCGCGCCCGCCGCCGAGACCGTTGCCACGATATTTCCGGACGAATCCTTTACCGTCGTTTCGCAGAAGCAGACGCGTCTGCCGTTCTTTATTCTCCTGCACTCGGCGATAAGCTCGTCGGTTTTCGCCCCGCTCAAAAAGTTAATATTGCTCGAAGCCGTAACCGTAAGCTCGTCGGGCGTATTGCACGCGACAGCGAACGCAAAGTCCGCGAGCGTAAACATGGCTCCGCCCATAACTCCGCCGTGAGCCGCACGGTGTGAATCCTTAACCTTCATGCTTATGCGCGAATAGCCGTCGCCGACCTCCTCGATAACCGCGCCGAGACAATCGCACGCGAATTTGTCGCCCTTAAAAAATTCTCTCGCTTCTTCCAAAGTCATTTTAATCTCTCCCTATTCAATAAATATTCACATTATCAAAAGCATTGTTAATAATATCTTTTTCGCCGTCGGACAGATTCAGAAGCTCGGCGGCTTTTGTCACGTTGCGCCTTACCGTCGAAAAATCCGACGTTCCGTCGTACCCGAGCGACAGCGACATATACCACACCCTCGCCGAAGTGCCGCCGTCAAGCCCGTACCTGCTCATAAGATACGCGCAGTGCGAAACCACGGTCGAATTTGTATGGACTCCGCCGAAATCGTCATCCTCGACGTTATTATAATCCATAAAATACTTTCCGTAAAGCTTTATCGGGTTTTCGAATTTATAAGGATCGGCGATATCGCGTATCGTATCCCGGTTTTCGCCGATCGTCCAGTTCCCGTCGATGAGACACGCGAATATATCCGCGTAAGCCTCGTTTATCGCGCCCGTCGCGTTTTCGTACGGCAGAGCGCCCGTTATGCTCTCGATTACGGCATGGGAATACTCATGCGAAGCTATGTCGGGAGCCGCCGCCGAAGTAACCGTGCCGAAAGTATACGGCGAATTCTCGCAGAATGTAAGAATTTGCGTACCCGAATCCCAATACGCGTTGTCGTAATACGAGGTATCGTGAACCGCCACGTTGATTTTCGATCCCCTGTTGTCGAATGAAATTCTCGAAAATTTATCCTTAAACCAGTCGTACGCCGCCGCGGTGTTCATGTATGCGCAAACGGCGGTCGGGTCGTCAAACGTATTGTCAAAGCTGATAATCGGCGAAAGAAGCAGACCGTCGGAATAATCGTAAACTCCGATATTTCTTTCCTCATCCGACATTAAATACGTATAAAACGAATCGCGCACAGTCGGAAATTCTCTGTTCACCCCGTTTTCGTCATTGCCTACGCCGTTTGAGAACATGACGGAATCGTACGTCAGACTGTTTTTTATAATTTTACCGTTCACCGCATTTATGTAAATATCGTCCGAAATATAATATCCGTCCGGGTCCGTCCCCTCGACGGTAACAAGCCATACGGGTATCGGTGCGTTTTCATATTCGCCGAGAGCATATATAATTTTATTTACATTTGTCGCCTGAATCTCTCCGTTATAAAAATTAACGGCAGTATTTACAGCTCTTGATTCGCTGACAATAAACGATTCGCATCCGCCGAGCGTATCGTTTTGGCACAGTCCGCTCGCAATATACGAACACACTCCGTTTTTGCCGGCGGCGACGGTGACTCTTCGCAGATACACTTCGCTTTCGCCGAAAAACTGTTTAAACGTATACTGCGTTCCGCCGTCGTTTTCTTCGTACGACATAGGTTCAAATCGTATTTCGTCCGAATCCGAAGCGAGAATAACCGCGTTCTGCTTTAAAACCGTAAGCGCGTCGGAAAAATTCTCAACCGTAAGAAAGGAGCACACGCCGTCTATCACGGTAACCCTGCCGTTTTCGTCCCTTGTTAAAATATCGCGTCCGCCGTTAAGCTCTGACAGCGTATATATATTGTTTACATCCGCCGACTTAACGTTTTCGGGCATTACGTCAAGAGTGAACGTACGCTGTTTCACCGCAGAACCGACCGTCAGCTCCGCCGTCAGCCTTACCTTGACAACGCGGTTTTTGTCCCTCGTCACAACGCCGCCGGAAGTTATATTGCCGGAATCGCTAAGCCATACAATTTCCGCCGACGGATAATTTTCAAACGCTTCGGGCAGGTCAAGATTTTCGGTAACATATACCTCGCTGTCGCCTGCCGAATAGCCTATCTCAATATCGTCGATAAGCGACGAGGCTATGTAATCGTTAAGATAATCCGACGTTATATCCGTATAATCAATAAGAAGGTCTGCCGCCCCGCACTCATTAAAACGCACGTCCGAAACCGCAAAGCTTACCGTCTCGCCGTCGTATTCGGACGAAATACCGATAAGCTTTCCCCCGCTGAATGTAAAAACATACCGAGCTCCGAAATCATCGTATGACAGAGAAAAAGCCGAAGCATCCCCGTAAACCGAATAATCGTATCCGCTGCCGAGCAGCCCGAAGTACAGCGCGTAGTCGCCGAAGCTCGACCCGTAAACAGAGTCGGGGTATGAAATATATTGTTCGTGTACGCAGTCCGAAACATACTCACCGTCCGCGCCGTCCGTACCGTTGATTATGACGGTTCGTCTCTCAACGCGTTCGCCGCCGGTCAGTTCGGACGCTTCTTTTTCGTCCGTTTTAACACTGACCGCCGACCCGCCGGCAATGAGTCTGTCCTTAACGGTCTGCGCGCCGAGCGCCTCGTCAATGCAGAACGGCTCGGTTGTCATTTTATTGATAACGGACGGAAGCGCGGTGTTTTCCGGTTTATCAAGTCTCGACGCGATTCTTAAAATCCGTCTTGCATCGGGAGGGGTTATCTCGCCGTCCGCGTCGATATCGCCCGCGAGTACGGCGGAATCCGTCGGCTGTTCGATATACGCCGATATTTTGAGCGCGTGAAGCGCGTCCGATGCGGTAACTCTGCCGTCTGAATCAACGTCGCCGAGAATAAACGAATTAAAATCTCCGTTTTCGGCACTCGCGAAAGAAGAAGCGGGTATTATCATTAAAAGCGCAAGAAGCAAAGAAACCGCGGATTTTGAAATTTTCACCGAAACGTCCTCCCTTTTTCTGTTATTTTTTATGATAACATTTTCAGATTTAAAATACAATAAATTAAAACACAATAAAATTGAAAAATAACTTTATATGTGGTAATATAAATTATAATACGGTACGGGAGGGCTGAAATATGGACACGTCGCAGATAGAATGTTTTTTGTCGGCAGCGAAACATCTGAATTTCGCAAAAACGGCTTCGGAGCTTTGCATTTCCCAGCCCGCAGTTTCGCACAGGATAAGTTCGCTTGAAAACGAGCTGGGCGTGAAGCTGTTTTTCAGAACGACGAGGAGCGTTGAGCTGACAGAGCAGGGGCGCGGGTTCTTAGAGGACGCGAAAAGCATATACGCTATCGCCCGCCACGCGCTCGACAGCTTTTCGAATCCCGATTCGTCCGTCATAAAGTCGCTTTCGATAGGATATTCGGGCAGTGTAAACGAGTCGTTTATGTCCGATATTTTGTCAAAGCTCATAAAAAAACACGGCTATTTTCAGCCGTTTATAACAAAGTCCGAAGCCTCGCAGGCGGTTTCGAGGATCTCGGAAGGCGCGCTCGATATCGCATTCGCATTTGCTCCGTCCGATTTTTCGGATGAAAACGTAAAATTTAAACCCGTCTGCTCATCGGGCTTCGTCTGCCTTTTCAAAAGCGACGATCCTCTGTCCTTTAATGAAAAAATCACGTCATCCGACCTTGCGGAAAGACGGCTGATTCTGTGCCGATACGGCTCCGAATTGAGCGAAGCGGTCAAAATACGTCTGCTTCTCACGGGAGAGCGGAATCCGTCGGATATTATAATATGCGAAGATTCTTCGACGGCGCAGACGCTTGTCCGTTCGGGATTCGGAACGGCTGTTCTGCCCGAGGTATATGCCGAAAATTCGGATATTATCGAAACAAAAAGGATAGAGGATATAGACGCATTGATGTTCGGCGTGCTTTACAGAAAGGGCGAGGAGTCGGAAATTGTAAGGGATTTCGTCAGCTTCGCATGCGACGGGGCTAAAATATATTTATAAATCAGTTGTCAGCAGTCGTCAATATTACGTAATTTCTAACCACTGCCTGCTGTCCGCTGCAATAATTTATTGCGTGCAACGCGGTAAATTTTTGTTTTCACGGGGTGTTGTACATGACTCAAAAAGGTAAAGAAACATTAAAAATTATTCTGCGTGGAGTTGTCGCGCTCATTTTATTTGCTGTTGCAATATGGAAATACGACGAGCTGTCGTCAATCGACCTTGAGTCTGTCATCGCGTCAATAGATAACCGCCGGCTCGTATGGGTTGTCGTGCTCGGCGTTTATCTCGTAAAAGCTCTCATATTCGTCATCCCCGCCTCGGTAATATACGTCGCAGTCGGAGCGGCTCTGCCGACGGCACAGGCGGTAATAATAAACGTGCTGGGTATCGCGCTCGAGGTCACGGTGACGTATTTCCTCGGCAGGTTTTTGGGCGCGGACTACGTTGAAAGGCTGTTGTCAAAAAAAGAAGCGGGCAGAAAGCTACTGAACATGGATTTGCAGAACAAAAAATCACTTATGTTTACCGTCCGTTTTCTCCCGGCGTTCCCGATAGATTTCGTAAGCCTGTTTTTCGGAGCCTCTCACAGCAATTTCCTTATTTATTTTGCGTTCTCCGTCCTCGGAATTGCGCCGAGGGTAATTCTTTTCACAATACTCGGCGACGGCATTTTTGCATGGATTCCGATGGATAAAATCGTGCTTATCGTAATCTGCGCCATACCGATAGGCGTCATCGCGTACTTTATAAAGAAATTCGTTATAGAAAAGAAGAAAGCGAGAAAAGAAGCGGAAAAAATATTCGAAAATAACGATAAAAATTAAAAATCGGCGGATCGCTTGTGACGGTTCGCCGATTTTTTTAACTTTTAATTCTGAATTTTCCCTTGCCGTGACCGGTAACAGGTTCAACAACTTTTGCAGATTTCATTTGATTGAGCAGTATTCCCGCCGATGTGTTCGATTCTTCAAAAATTTCAGCAATATCTGATCTTCCGAAATACTCCTTATCTCTCAAAAGCTTGATTGCAGCCTGCATCTTTTCTTTTGCTTTCGGTGTAAAATTATTTATACCAACCGCAACTTTTTCCGAGCCAACCGCAACTTTTTCCGAATCAACCGCAACTTTTTCCGAATCAACCGCAACTTTTTCCGAGCCAACCGCAACTTTTTCCTTATTTAATTTGTAATTAAGATTTGAAAGAATTACTGTAAATTGAGTTGAATCCGAATAAAAAACCGGCTCGCATCCTTTTGTAAAATTCGCGGAATTTTCATATGCGTTTCGTATTTTATTCAAACCGCTTCCCTGACGTTCCATATAGCCTAATTTTGAAAACACATCAGCCAAAATCGGATTTCTTCTATATGACGGAACATTGTTTAAATCTCTGTTTTGTATAAATGTACCGTCAGGCATTCCGCCGGGAGAATAAATACTAAGCCTATCATCAAACATATCAATATGGATTTCGCTTCCTAATATCAAATAGTCTCTGTGTATCAAGGCGTTGACAACAGCTTCAAAAAAGCTCCGCTCACAATAATCGGGCATTTCTATCCTTGAATCGGCAGTTTTGCTCCAAAGCGTTCTCATGTTTCTTTTGATAAAGCCGATACTTTCATTCAACAGGGTTATTAAACTGCCGGAAAATTCCGCACTGTCTAAAGCATCAATTTTACCCCCGCTCTTATCTGTTCCGTTCCACCTGGTACAAAATACACGGGAATTCAAAACAGGCGAATCATCGGCTAATAAGGCTCCCGTATTTGTAAGCTTTCCCGAATTATCACGCAAACAAAATGAATCGAAAAATTTTTCAGACATACTCTCTTTCGTCCATGATTTGTATCTCTCTCTAAGCTTTGAAAAAGAATAATCATTAAAATCAAAAGGCGTTATAAGAGAATCAAAAGATTTATTCAGCCCGTTTAAAATTAAGCGGTTCAGAATATGATTTGAAGCCGGCACACTTTCATTGCCGATACGAACATAAGCTTCCGTTACTCCGTCGGCTTTATAATAATAGGGTGTATCATGACCGGGATATACATTGAGAATTATTATATTTTTTTTATCAAAACGTACGGAATTCAATGAAAAAACAGGGTGAGGCGTTATTCTTGATTTTATCAGTTCACTTATTTTCTCCGAGTCTGTTTGAATATCATCAAGCCCTATAATTGTTTTATTGTCCTCAACTCCGAAAATCAATACACCTCCTGTGCCGTTTGAAAATGCACTGACACTTTTTAACCAGCTTTTTGGTTTTCTTGTTTCGACTGCTGATTTAAAATCACACTCTGTTGATTCAGCAATATAATTATCCAACGGATTCATGAAATCGCCTCTTTTCATAACTAAACCGTAAAATTGAATTCAAAATAAAAAGTTTGTTATATTTTCAGCTTCGTATTATCCATGAACTTAAAGATTCTCGGCTGTACGAATTCTCTTATAATTATATAAACCGTAAATCCGATTACCGCCCCGATTACGACGTCCGAGAGGAAATGCGCGCCGGCAATAAGTCTTGCAAACGCGGTAAGCGCGGTGAATACGAACGCGGCGGCAAAGAAAACAGGCTCCTTGTTCCTCTGCTCTTTAATTCTGTCCGATACACTCAGAAGCAGAAACGTTTCCGAGGCGGCGTACGTGTGCCCCGAGGGGAACGAACGGCATCCCTTTATGCCCGCAATCCTGTACCACGGGGTGAAATTGTCTATCGTAAGTCCGTTAACGCCGTTTAACATATCGCGGTATCTCGGTCTGCCCCAGACGCGTTTGATAACCTCGACTCCCGCCGCCGTTACGAGGAACGTGAGAAGTCCGACTATCGCAAGCGGGCGCAGACGAATCATTGTCTCACGCTTTATGAGTCCGCCGAGAAACAAAGTCAATGCGGAGAACGCGACGGCTATGAGTATTAAAAATACCTTTGAAAAATCCTCGCCGAACCAGTCGTCGCCCAGCTTGAACATGCACAGAACCCAGCCTGCAAGAACCGCGAATGCGTACCCTGCGCCGAGAATTATATTTAACTTTTTATCCTTCATCGTCCGCGCGTAGAACATAACCGTAAACGCAAACGGAATGATGCAGAACATCGGGAGCTCCGCGAATTTTTCCATAAAAATCCCGAAGCCGTTTGCCGGATTGTAAAGCGTGTTGTCTATAGCAAGATCCTTAAACGTCGCAGCGACGAGAAGTATTAAAGCGGCGGCGTAAAATCCCGCGTAATAAAAAACGCGCATTTTCGGTTTTCTTTTTTCCATACCGAAACCTCCTGTATGTTTGTAATTTTATTTTAGTATATTTATTTTTATTTATCAATATTACTGTGTGTGTTTTTAGATTTTTTTAACAATTTAACCGACGCGAGTATCATTACAACCGGAAAAACCGAGGCGAAAAGCATACCTTTTTTCAAATCGTCGCCGAATGCGGACGATATCATGCCGACGAGATACGGTCCCGACGAGCAGCCCGCGTCGCCTGCAAGCGCGAGGAACGCGAAAACCGACGTTGAGCATACCGGCATTTTAACCGTCGCAAGACTGTACGTTCCCGGCCACATAACTCCGACGGCGAATCCGCACACACCCACGCCGATAAGCGACAGCACGGCAGAGGGCGAGAACGCGATTATCATATATCCCGCAAGACACAGCGCGGAGCAGAGCATTATATATCTTGTAAGCTCGACCTTTTTACTGAGGCGCGAATAAACGACTCTCGCAATGCCCATTAAAAGCGCGAACATACACGGTCCGGCGATATCTCCGACGGTTTTCGACACGCCGAGTCCCTTTTCGGCAAAAGCGGAAGCCCACTGACTTACCGCGATTTCCGCCGCGCCCGCGCACAGCATCATTATTATTAATACTCTGAAGGTTCCCGATTTTAAAAGGTGAGTCAATTTGTCGTCGGATTCCTCGGGCTCGACGGTTTTATAAAGCGGGACGAATATAAACAGTACGCCGTTGAGTATCGGGATTATCGACCAGACAGCCGACATTATTTTCCAATGCTCTATGCCTGCGGTCATGAAAAATACGGTTGAGAGGAGTATTACGAGCATCTGACCCCAGCAGTAGAATGAGTGGAGTATGCTCATGTGCGCCTCCTTGTTTTTTGTCGGGCAGGACTCGACAACAGGGCTGACAAGCACCTCTATAAGACCTCCGCCGACGGCGTAAATTACGATGGCGATTGTGATTCCGAGCATCGGCGACGGGAGAACCGACGGCAGTACGCCCAGTAAAATAAGTCCGATTCCTGCCATGAAGTGTGAACCGGCAATACAGATTCTGACGCCTATCCTGTCTACGAATTTAGCCGAAAGAAAGTCTACGCAAAGCTGAATGAGGAAGTTGAACATCGCAAGGAACGACAGCTGCTTGAGCGTTATGCCGTAGTCCTTTTGAAACGTGACGTAGAGTAACGGGGCGAAGTTGTTGACGACGGCCTGCGTAATGTAGCCTACATAGCTTGCGAAAAGAGTCGATTTGTAATTTTGCCTTAAATTCATTTTTTTATCCTTTTTTGTATTTTAGATATAATATTTTATCATTTAATTTAAAATAAAGCAAGCCGTATGTGTTTTTCATATTTTTCAACGGTATGATTATCGTTTGTTTTAATAATAAAGATATTTAGTAAATTTTGATATAAAATTGATAAATTTCAGTAAACTTCTATTGACAATGTAGATTTTCTTTGATATAATTAAATTACAGAATGGGATAATATACGTAAAAATAAACCGATAGTTTAAACAAATAATAACGTATTAACATATTTTTCATATTTTCATTATTGATATCGGAGGTGTTTGCGATGGTTTTGTGATATTGGGTTAATTTAAAAAGCCCGAATAATTGAATGATCAAAAAAAACAGTTACATTGAATTTACGAATTTAATTTAAAGGAGCGTCATACCTATGAACAAGACAAAAAAAATACTCACCGTTATTGCGTTCATACTTGTTACGGCTGTTTGCGCGACCGGCGTAACGATTGCCGTGCTTGCGGACGCTAATCGTATTTCAATTAATTCGGACGGTGTTCTTTCTGCCGAAGAGGCTGTGAAATTAACAAATAAACTGGAGAAAAAGAATTTTTCACAATTAATTAAGGAAACGGATAAACTTGATATCAATAAAGACGGCGATATTTTCGGATGCTATTACGACGCCGTTAAATCAAAACTCCACGATGTTTCCAAAAATGATATTACATCAGAGCTTTTAAGTAAAAAAATAAGCGACGATACGAAAATCAACCTCTTGCTTTTATGCGAAACAGAGGAAGTAGAAATTAACTATGACGATTTGCTCCCCATCCTGGAAGATAAAAGCGTTTCATCCGGCGTTAAAGGAGTTTTGGTTGATTTGTTAGCCGGTGAAGATGAAACTTATGCGGATGAAATTGCGAAATATGCAAGCACGTGCGGCGAAAGCGAGTTGACAAGGGCTTTATTGGCTCTAAAGGACGTTCGCCCCGAGCAGGCGGAGAAAAAAGCGAATAACATTTTATCCGATATGTCGGGCTCTTTTTCCCCCGCGCACAAAGCTGCGATAATTGTAAAATCCGCTCTGCTTGAAAGCAACAGTACGGATGATGAAATTGACTCCTTTATAAATGTTTGCGACCGCATTTTAAAGAGTATGCCGGCAGATGACGTTGATGATAAGGAGGTTTCCGTAATTTACGCGTTGTCGGCATTGAAAAGCAAAAAATCATTCAGCTATTTAATGAATTTGGATATGGAAAACGCTGTTGATTTCAGAGCGTACATTGTCGATGAAAACGAAGATGTGATCGACGGTATTTTAAATTCATCACCCGATTTTGAAAGCGTCGATTTAATAGCAAAGACTTACGCATATTATGTACCGCAGGCTCAATTTAAAGAGAAAACAGAAAAATATCTCAATGATAACGGCGGTTATTTTTCCGAAAATGCAGATCAGAAAGAGATGTTGCTTGAGGTGATAAAATGAATTTCAAACAAATAAAGAAAAGGATTTCTCATACATTTTTCTCAATAGTACTATGCCTTTTGTTGTCTGTAATTCTTGTAACTGTTTGTTTTGCCGCTACCAATGTCAGAGGTTTTTCTGTATATAGACAAGGTAAATTCCCAAACCCGTCGGGGCATGCCGGGCTTGTTTACAGTACCAACATTGATGCTTCAAATGCAATTATTCATGTTGCTAAAGATGAATCTGATTATTGGATCAAAAAAATCAGCTTGAATTCTTTTATTGACACGCAAGATTTTTACGGATACTATGTTCCGAAAACACTAAAGAATTATTCAAAAACAGATCAAATGAATTTACGTTCAAAAGTAATATCAAAAGCACACGCTTTGTCTGCAATTGATGAAAATTCTTTGAGCTATAATGCATTGTATCAGGTATGGTATTCAAAAGATTCTAATAAGAACGGAATTGTAGATGTGAATGAAATTACAAGTATTAGATGCGACGGCTTAGTAGAGTATTGCTATGAGTTCTATGGATTATCAGTCTATGGCGGTAATATTTCAAAATTTGATACGTCAATAAGAAATGCACATAGCGCACCGAATGTAACACCGAAACAACAAATAAAGCATCATTTACAGAATTGCTTAGGTGATGTTGATGCTGATTTAAAAGTTACAGCTTCGGACGCACGAACGGTTTTGAGATTTTCTTCAAATTTGGAGTCCTCCGACACTTATCAAAAATTTGTTGCCGATGTAGATGGAAACGGTAATGTTACTGCCGAGGATTCACGATTGATTCTTCGTTATGCCTCTAATTTGGAAAGCAGTTTCCCCGGAGACCCGTTTCCTCCCGATTAACAATATAAATATATAAGCGGTGATATTTATGAACAAAAAACTTACTTATTTTAAAATAAGCGAGCCTTTGCTTTTATTTATGTGGCTTGTGTTATCCTTATTGGGGTTTCCGATAGTAAACATAGGCTTTTTCGCAGATCCGCATAATACCGTCGCCGGTGTGATATTCTACATTCTGATATCGCTGATCGCGGCGGTCGCAGTATTAAACTTAATTATCGGTATAAAAATAAAGCCTAAATCCTATACGATACCGTCCGTGTTTTTCAGCGTTGTTATGATAGGCTTTGTATGGGTCGAATCTATTTGGGTAAGTTATGAACCGAACGCGTTGCCGATTCTCTTTAACGGCGCAGCGTGCTTGTTCCTCGTTCTTTCGATAATAATAAGCGTACTTCCGTTTCGTAAAAAAAAAGCAAAAACCGCATAGTAACGTCTTTCAAGTTTCTTTAACGCAGTCGAAGCGGAAAAAGGGTGGATATAAACCTTATGAGTTCGGCTCTCTTTTGCTATAGTTAATAAAATTCTCGGAGCTGTAGAAATACGGCTCCGATTTTTATATAAAAGAGCAGTTGAAACAAAGTTAATAAACGTATTATAATATACCTATAATAATTATAATATTCTTGGAGGTTTTTATATGAACAGGAAATCTAAGATCGCGCTTGTCTCCGCTTGTGCAGCCGGAATATATTCGGCTCTGACCGGAATTGTTTATTATGAGGTAATGGGCAGACGCGCGCACATTGCGCCGTTTGCTTTCTCGCTCGCCGACAAAAAGGCGCAGAAGGAGCCGGATTATAAGCCTTACGCCGAGACGGACGGCGAAAAGTGGTTTAAGGAGCAGTCTCTCATTGAATTTACGAGAACGAACGAGGAAAACCACGCGCTCAAAGCGTATTTTCTCCCGGCGGAGAACGATTCGAAAAATTTTGTTTTCCTCTCGCACGGCTACCGCTCGAACGCAAGGGACGAGTTCGGCAGATTTGCGAAATTCTATCACGATAACGGCGTAAACGTTTTCATGGTTGACCACCAGGCGGCGGGACAGAGCGAGGGCGGACTCATCACGTTCGGTCAGCGTGAGGCTCGCGACGGACTCGGATGGCTCGGCTTCATGATCGATACGTTCGGTGATGATATCGAAATATTCCTGCACGGAATCTCAATGGGATGCGCCACGGTTACGGCAATGACGGGCAATGATACGCTTCCCGAAAACGTAAAGTTTACGGTTGCCGACTGCGGTTATACGTCTATGCTCGACGAATTCAAATCGAATCTTGACAAGGCGCACGTTCCCGCGTTTCCGCTTCTTAACGCCGTCTCGGTGATCCACCGCGCGGCGACGGGCATGAGCATTAAGGAGGGCGCGCCGATTGACATGGTAAAGAACGCGAAGGTTCCCGTGCTGTTCATCCACGGAGCGACGGACGATTTTGTTCCGACGACAATGGTATTTGAGCTGTACGAGGCGTGTACGAGCGAAAAGGATCTGCTGATTGTCGACGACGCCGAACACGCCGAGAGCTATAAAAAAGACCCCGCCTCATACGAAGCGAAGGTTAAGGAATTCATGGATAAATATTTGTAATTACAAGAAGCAGAATTTTGACAACAAACGACAAAGTTCTGCTTTTATTGTAAAAAAATCGTTACAATAATGAAATTTTGTGATAAACTTGAGAAGTTCACGGATATATGTGAACCCCGGAGTTACCTATAAACGGTAGGCGGTTTGCCCTTTTTATCTGTTAAGAGGGCAAAAAACCCTCTTATTTTTGATAAGGGGGTGATGCTTGTGACTGAATCAGTTATTATTTTAATGTTAATAATTGTTATCCTTTACATAGCAAAAAAATAACCGCCCGATAAAAAACCCAAGCGGGCGGTTATAAACCAATGCTGGGCGAAACCGTCTATCCGGTAACTCCTTGCATTTTTATTATAATGTCTTTTTCAGATTTTGTCAATACTTACGTTTCGTAAAATTATAACAGGGCTTTGGCATTTTACGCTCAAAGCCCTGTTTTTTACACAGACATTTTTTGTATGGGAATACGTTGTATTCCCGGGGTAAAGGCAGAAAATTTTAAATATGATTCTGCCGGCGGAAGCCCGCAGATTTCATATTGCCGACGCAGATTTATTACCGATAAAAACGTAAGTCTCATGCGGGAGGATACTGCGTCTCAATTTGAATTTTCGCAATTATTTAAATTTGATTATCATTCATAATCCTATGAACTCTTTTCTGCCCGCTGACCGCTGATTACTGTTTCGCGCCGTTATCGAACATCTCCAGTACCTTAACGCTCGCCGCAAAGCAATCTGCAAGACCGTCCTCGTTCATGTTGTCGTATGTGTCGCGTCGTGTGTGATAGTAGCTTTCAAGCTTGTGATTAAGTCCCGTAATGCCCGTCGCTCTGAAGCCCGCCTGAGCAAACGCCGCCGAATCCGTAGCTCCGCCGAGAGGGGGAACCATGCCCTTAAGGCAGTGAATATTAAGCTCGGAGCAAGCCTCCATGAACAAATCGGAAACGTCCTTATCGGCTGCAACGGTACCGTTCAGGTCACGGTAGTTTGTCATGAGATATTTGGGGTCGTGAATTGTATCGTATGAGAAAATAAACGTGGGAACGTCGTCAAATTCGCCCTTGTGCGCCTCGCACCACGCCTTTGCTCCGCGAAGCCCCGCTTCCTCGGAGCCGGTAAGAACCACGCCTACCTCCGTGTTTTCAAGCTCGATTCCGGCGTCCTTCATATATTTGAGAATCGCAATACCCATATAGCATCCCGAAAGATTGTCGTTCGCACCGTCAACGACTCTTTTGTAGTTTACCATAAAGTAAAGACCTGCAAGGAACGGAACGAAGAAAAGTCCCCAAAGTCCGGCCTTAACAACAGGGTCGGAGATATCGGCGGCAGCAAAGGCTATTCCGTTCTTCGCCATATATATAATTGAAATAATAATATAGTAAAGAGCGCCGACTCCGCACAATATGGCATGACCCTCAAAGCCGACTCCGCCGAGCGCGTAGTTTACGGGCCACTCCCATGCCGCGTCGGGATGACCGTTGAATATAATACGTCTCTTCGTCTCTCCCGTACAGCTCTTTAACGCCGTAACATTGTGACCTGTTTTTTCCTTAAAGAGGGGGTCGAGAGTCTTTTTGTAAAGTCCGAACTGTAAAAATGCAAGCAGCAGTCCGAGCACGATAAATATTACGGATAAAAGAGGAAAGAAAAAGAAAAGAACAACGGAAATAAGAACAAGCGTGATGGTAAAGAATATCCAGCCGTAGAACGAGCCGGGGTTCTCCTTAAACGATTCCACGTCGGCTCTTTCGCAGCCGCAGTCCTTTTTAAGAACCTCAGCCATATATTCGCACGCCTGCTTCTCGCCCTCGCTGCCGGGGGATCTCTTGCCGAACGTCTTGATTATATGGGTTATTTCCTTAACCATATAAGACGCGGCATCCTTCTGCTTAGCTATGATTGATTTGAAATCAACTGTTTTTTCCGACATTGTAAAACACCTCTAAGTAAGTAATGAGAATCAGACCGGGAATCGGTCGGGAAGAACGACTCTGCTTATTAATATATCATATTATAAGAAGGATTTCATTTTGAGTGAATTGATAAATTGTTAACAAACTATTAAAAATAATATATTAGCTATACATTTTATACATTTTTGCATAAATGCCGTTTTTATTCAGCAGTTCTTCATGCGTTCCGCTCTCCGCTATACCCTCGGGAGTTATAACGAGTATTTTGTCTGCGTTTTTTATCGTCGTGAGTCTGTGCGCTATCGTCAGCGTAGTTCTGCCCTTTGACAGTCCTTCGAGCGAGAGCTGAACCGCGCGTTCGCTCTCGTTATCAAGCGCGCTCGTTGCTTCGTCAAGTATAAGTATCGGCGGATTTTTCAGAAACGCCCTCGCTATCGAAAGCTTCTGCTTTTGACCGCCGGAGAGCTTGACTCCGCGTTCGCCGACATACGTGTCGTAGCCGTCGGGCATTGAGCGTATAAATTCGTCGGCTCCGGCATAAACGGCGGCTTTTATTATTTCCCCGTCGTCCGCATCGGTTTTTCCGTAGGCGATATTGTCTCTGACCGTGCCGGAGAAAATATATACGTCCTGCTGAACCGCGCCGATATGTTCTCTTAATGAGGTCAGGGTATAATTCTTTATGTTAACGCCGTCTATCGTTATTTCGCCTCCGACAGGCTCGTAGAACCGCGGAATCAGACTGCAAAGCGTTGTCTTGCCTCCGCCGGAGGGACCGACAAGGGCGATATTCTGTCCCGCATTTATTTTAAGGTCTATATGCGACAGAACGTCGGAATTACCCGTTTTATATGAAAATGTCACGTCCTTGAATTCAATGTCTCCGCGCACGTCCTTCATTTCGACGGCGTTTTTGCAGTCCGTTATCTCGGGCTCTTCGTCCATGATTTCAAAAAACCGTTCGATGCCGGTCATTCCGCGGTTAAACTGATCCATAAATTCCACGATTCTTTTTACCGTGGTAAGCAGAGTAGTAACATACATTAAATAAACGACGAGATCGGGAGCGGTTATCGAGCCTTTTATCATGAATATTGCGCCTGCTGTGACTACCGTTATATACATAAGCCCGTCGAAGAAGCCCTCCGCCGCGTGAAAGCTTGCGAGAGCCGTATATATTTTATGTTTAATATCGAGTATCCTTCCGTTTCCCTCGTCAAAGCGCGCCTGCTCTCTTTCCTCGTTGGCAAACGACTGAACGACTCTTATGCCGGACAGACTGTCCTCTGTCACGGCGTTCAGCTCGCCGATTTTCACCCTCGATTCGCGGTTTCCCTGTCTCATTTTTGAATTAAAATACGACAAAAACACACACATCACCGGGATAATTGCAAATATTATAAGCGTCAGCCATACGTTCATTGTCGACAAAACGCAGAAAAACGCAATAAAATTAACGCCTGCAATGAAAAATTCCTCGGGGCAGTGATGCGAAAACTCGGTTATGTCAAAAAGGTCGTTCGTAAGTCTCGACATCAGCGTGCCTACCTTCGCCTCGTCATAAAACGAAAACGACAGCTTTTGCAGGTGAGCGAACATGTCTCTTCTCATATCGGTTTCGATTTTCGCTCCCATAATGTGACCGACGGACGACATATAGTAGTTCGCCGCCACGCTTATAATCTTTATAACGAAATAAACCGCCGCAAGCTTTAACACGTAGCTTACCGTAAGCGAGGCAAGGTCGTTTATGCCCTTGTCGGTTATGTTTCTTACAATCAAAGGCAGTATAATGTTTCCCGCCGTCGACATTCCCGCGCAGAACAGATCGAACGCCACGGTTTTTCGATGCTTCTTATAATACCCGGAGAATTTACGCATCAGTTTTATGTTTTCACTCATGATATCACCGTAAAAATAAATAATAAATATTTTATCATAATATCAGTTCGGATTCAACAAAAAGTCTTTACTTTAATCCGGGGATAAGGTATAATTTCTATTAAATTTACGATTATATTTTTTAAGGAGTTAACAGGATGTCAAGTGTTATAAGGTTAAAGCCTCACATCGCAAGATTTATAAAGCTTTATGAATTAAACGACCCTGCGGTGCCCGCCGGGCTTAAAGAAAAAAAGCCCGTTAAGCCGGATTTAACGAAAATCGAGTATCCGCTCCCCGTTAAAAAGCGCGACTTTACTTGCTTCGACGAGTGTGACGGCATATTCTGGTACGGAAGCGAATACGGTCTTGTAAGATACGACGAAAACGCCGAATTCGACTACGATAAAATAATGTATTTCAGCGCACACAGGGATTTAAAGGACAATCACGTCAAGAGTGTGGTTGCCGACAGGGACGGCGTATGGGTTCTGACCTCGTCCGGCGCGTCGAGAATCGATATGAAAACAATTACGTGCGAGGAGAAAGCTAATATTCTTCTCGACGAATGCGTGAATACAGTCAGCAGAATGGGCTTCGTCAGTCAGAGAAATCTGCGAGTGCCGGGAGATCTCTCGACTCCGGAGAAATTTGCGGTCTCCGACAACGACGGCGGATTTACCGCGGCGTTCTGCATGGGCGAGCTTATGCATTACGATATATTGAGACGCACAAAGGGCGAGGATGACCCCGAGACAAAGAAAATCAAGGATATTGCCGTCAAATCGCTTGAGGCGTGCCTGCTTCTTGCGTACATTCCCGGCAGAGCCGACGGCTTTATTGCAAGAACATTTCTGACACCTGACGCCCCCGTGCCCGACGACGGCATTTTTATAAGAAGAACCGGTGACAAATCCGTCGTTCTCCCTACGTCGTTTTCAAAACGCAAGGGGCTTGTCGGCAAGGAGATTGACTCTCCGGACCCGATTCCGGAAAGACTCAGACGCGTTTACCGCGACGCGGGATATTCAGACGACAATCTTATTTACAAGGCCGACACGTCAAGCGACGAGACAACGCTTCACATGATGAATATATGCTTCGCACACAGGATAATCGGCGGTCAGGATAAGGAGCTTGACGATATCATGATGACCGCGGCGGAACGCTTTGTAGACCACGTTATAGACAACGATTTTGAATTCGTCGACTTCCACGGCGAGCCTACAAGCTGGGCAAAGTGGAGTCCGCGCTACTTCTCCGAGGGACTCGGCTGGGTCGACAGCTGTCTTAACAGCGCCGAGGTCATGATGTATATAAGCATGGCGCAGTATCTTTTAGGCGAAAACAAAAAGAGGACCGACGCGTACAATCATCTCATCGGGCTCGGCTATCCCGATCTTACCGCAAAGCATTACGACCGTTCGCTCCTTGCGGGTAACGCAATGAAATGCGACGTTATTGAGGATATAATGTTCGGCGACCATATGCTCGTCACGATGTCGTATCTCGGACTTTTCATGACGGAGAAGAACGAGGAATTAAGAAGGAAATTCAAGGCGGGCTATCTGTCGTGGATAAACACCTCGATAGGCAGGGAGCATCATCCCGTTTACGATATCCCGTTCATGATATCCTGCCCGGAGGAGAACGTCGACACGGACAAGCTCGCCATGTGGTTCTACCGTTTCAATACGAGCACTCTCGCCTCGGGCGTCTCGCTGACCTCGCGTTACGATATAGCAAAAAAGCTGTACCGCGCAGGCTATGCGGAGACTTCAATACTTCTGCCCCCGGACGAGAAATTTATTTCAAAATACGACAGAAATCCGCTTGAATATAAAAACGAGGATTCATCCGGAAACAAAACGGTCGAATCGTGCGCACAGTATACGCTTGCATACTGGATGGGCAGATATTTCGGTATTATAACGGAAGAGTAAGGAGAGAACAGAATGTCAGATAATTCAATTTACATAATAGGAAACGCGCACCTTGACCCCGTATGGCTGTGGAGATGGTTCGACGGATATAATGAGGTTATGCAGACGTTCCGCTCCGCGCTCGACAGGCTTTCGGAGTATGACTACACCGTATTCAACTGCTCGTCCGCTTCGTATTACAAGTGGGTTGAAAATACCGACCCCGAGATGTTCAGAGAGATATGCGAACGCGTTAAGGAGGGCAGATGGATCGTCGTAAACGGCTGGAGCGTTCAACCCGACTGCAACATCCCCTCTGCGGAGAGCTTTGCAAGACAGGCTCTTTACAGCCAGCTTTATTACTACGATAAATTCGGCAGGATATGCCATACCGGCTACAATGTCGATTCGTTCGGTCACAACGGAATGCTTCCTCAGCTTCTTATAAAAGGCGGAATGAGAAGCTACGTATTCATGCGCCCCGGCATGCACGAAAACGCGAATATACCCGAGGGCGCATTCTGGTGGGAATCCCCCGACGGAAGTAAGGTCATGACGTACAGAATCCATGAGAGCTACGGCACGAGCGGTACGCATGATATCGACAAGCGTTATAAGCAGGCGTGCGAAAGAGCCGACGCGGCAGGCTGTCCGCAGATGGTGTTCTGCGGAATCGGCAACCACGGCGGCGGTCCGACAAAGGGCGATATCGAGCATATTTACAATATAAAGCAAACCGCGGACAGAGACGTAAGGTTTTCCTCGCCCGACGAATATTTTTCCGCCGTATGCGAAAACTATACCGACATGCCGACATGGAAAAGCGAGATGCAGCACCATGCGAGCGGCTGCTATTCCGCGACGAGCCTCGTAAAACAGCTTAACAGACAGTGTGAAACAGGGCTTTATTCGGCTGAAGCATGGGATGCGGTATCGGCTAAAATCAAGGACAGAGACACGTCCAAGGAACAGATTGCCGAGGCTTGGGATACCGTATGCTTCAATCAGTTCCACGACATTCTCTGCGGCTGCTCGATAATGGAGGCATACGAGGATTTAAAGCACTCTGCAGGTCACGCGCTGACCGTTGCAGACAGAATCAGAATGCGCGCGTTCGTAAGCATTGCAAGAGAAATCGACACATGGATAGACGGCATTTCCGACACGGTAACAAGCGAGGTAAGACATCTCGGACTGCCGAGAGAATTCCCCCGTCCGGTCGTTGTATTCAACTCCCTTTCATACGATATAGAGACTCCCGTCAGAACGATGTACCCCGCATGCAGGGTCACAGACTGCGACGGTAACGATACCGATTTTTCAATCGTACGTTCCTCTCGTTCGAACGACTCGCACTGCGACACGGTATTTCTTGCAAAGCTCCCCGCATTGGGCTACGCGACATACTGGGTATGGCAGGACGCGGCGCAGGACAGCGAGTACAGAGAAAGAATCGGCAGATACTGCGAGAGCCGGGGCGATGAAATCGAAATCGAGAACGAGTACATGAAGGTCATATTCTCAAATAAGACGGGATATATCGTCTCGCTTATTGACAAGCAGACCGGCAGAGACTTTGCAAAAGAGCACGACCTCGCCGTTCCCGTAATTATCGACGACTCCGAGACAGACACATGGGCGCATAACGTATTCAAATTCGACTCCGAGATGGGCGAAATGAAGCTCGTTTCAATTGAGCTTGTCGAAAACGGCGGAGTCAGAAGCGTTGTAAGAGTTAAGCATAAATTCAACGAGTCCGTTCTAACGCAGGATTTCATTCTTTCAAAGAAGCAGAAAACCCTCCGCGTCAAGTGCAAGGCTCGCTGGAGCGAGGAATTTACGATGCTTAAAATGCAGTTCGACATCGGCGGTAGGAATGAAATTTCCTCCGCTCAGATACCTGCGGGCTATATCGTAAGAGAGCCTGACGGCGACGAGGAGGTCTGCCATCAGTGGGTCGACATTTCCTCCGAGGACGAGAACGGAAGTCTCGGCGGATTAAGCGTTGTCAACGACTCAAAATACAGCTATTCCTGCAAGGGCACGCAGTTAAGACAGACTCTTTTGAGAAACGTTATATTCGCAGACCATTACTCCTCACGTCCCAAGACGGATTTCAACTTCACCGACGAGGGCATACAGAGATTCGAGTACGGAATTTACCTCCACTCGGGCGAAGCGAGGCTTTCCGACGTCGCAAAGGAATCCGCGCTGTTTAATAACCGCCCGTTCCTCGTTCCCGAGGGATGCCATAAGGGCAGGGGCAGAAAGCAGAAGGATTCGTTCATAAAGATATCGGCGGACAACGTTATCATGACCGCATTTAAAGAGTGCGAGGACGGCTCGGGCGCGTACATAATCAGAGTTTACGAAACCAAGGGTATCAAGGAGACGCGTTCGTATCTTACGTGCGAATTGCTCGACTGCTCGTTCTGGTTTGATATCGGAGCCAATGAGATAATCACATTCAGAGCAGAGCCCGACGGAAAAGTAAGCGAAACCGATTTCCTGGAGGGTATCGTCGATGAAAAAGCGTCCGTCTGACGCAAACAAAATAAGACTGTCCGTATTCGGCAGCTGCGTCACGCGTGATATTCTGACGTTTGACGCCGAAAACCGAACGGAGCTTGAAAATTATATAGCCCGCCAGTCGGTCATATCCGCGGTATGTCCGAAAATCGGCGTAAACGAGAGCGAAATTAACCTCTCGTCCCCTTTTCAGAGGCGTATGGTTCTGTGCGATATGAACAAAACCGCGTTTGAAATACTCGGCGGGCGCAAAAGCGATTTTATTATCCTCGACCTTATCGACGAGCGTTTCCCGCTTAAAACGGTCGGGGATTCTTTTTTGACCGTATCGAATGAATTCAGACTCTCGCTCGGCGAAAAATACAAGCACTGTCCCGATTTGTATAAGAAGGTCACCGCGTCGGGATTATATGCAGGGCGGAACAAAGCGGATAAATACGTAAAAAAATTCTGCGAAAGGCTTACGGATATTTATCCCGGAAACAGAATTATACTTCACCGCGCGCTCACGGCGGACAGATATATAAATAAAAACGGAGAAACAACACCGTTTGCTTCGGATATTATTAAAAACAATTCGGAGATAAACGCCGTTTTAAATAAAATGTACGATATGATAGTTAAGACTGTTCCGTCTGCACATGAGATAGTCTGCGATACGGAAATACTCTCGGACGAAAATCACCGCTGGGGGCTTGCGCCTGTGCATTACACGGACGGGTATTATATTAATATGCTTAATAAAATATATGAGATTTCCGATAATGAATTGAATAAATAAAAAGCAGAAAAGCGGGGCGGGTAAAAATACCTGCCTCGCTTCTCTGTTTTTGGGGGTTATTTACGGGTTCCGTCTATATCGGCATCACCGTTCGGATTTAAGGAGTTATCCCTCTATCTGAACATAATGATTTTCTTCGACCTTGGGCTGAGCCTCTTTCTTGGGAACGCTTATCTCAAGAACGCCGTTTTCGAATTTTGCCTTAATGTCGGACTCGGTTACGTCCTCGCCTACATAAAAGCTTCTGCTGTACGAGCCGTAGAAACGCTCACGGCGGATGAATTTACCCTTCTTGTCCTTCTCGTCGTTGTTCTCGTTCTTCGTAACGGAAACGGTCATGTAACCGTCCTTAACCTCGGCTTTAAGATCGTCCTTGCTTACGCCGGGCAGATCAATCGAAAGCTCGTAGCCGTCGTCTGTTTCCTTAACGTCGGTTTTCATAAGACCGTTGGAGTTGAACGACGTCTTGTTCTGACGGTAGAACGGCTCGAAAACATCATCAAATAAATCTCTTGCATAAATACTGGGCATTAACATATATATCATTCTTTCATTTAAAATTTGTTTTGAACTCATTGAGCCGGTATCCTTCGGACTCCCGTCCTCTCGGTACCCTCTCTCTTTGTTCATCTATATAATAGCACAAAAAATTAGCACTGTCAATAGGAGAGTGCTAATTTATTATTTCGAGTTTATTATTAATGATAAAATCTATTTATTAATGCATATTTCAAACAAAAACCATATTTCTGAATCGTAAACAAAACATGCAGGGGAAGACATTGCTTCCCGGAGCAAAGGCATGAAAATAAAATATCATTTTGCCGACGGAAAAATGCAGATTTCATATTGCCGACGCATTGTTATTATTTATAAAAACATAAGTTTCATGCGGGAAGATGATATCTTCCCCTGCAAAAGAATGTTTACGCGTTGGAACAACAAATTATTGTTTTTCCCTGACTTTCGCGAGTTCTTCTCTCATTTCGCCGAGTTTCTTTTTCGAAAGGTCGTAGCCGAAGAAGAGTATCACCGCCATAATTCCGAGCATGACCGCGGGTACGAGCGTTGAAATATCATAAAGCTTCGACATAACCTCGTCGGGCAGAGCCTCGCCCATTTTCGACAGTTCGCTGTCATAATTTATAAGTGCGAGAAGCGCGTTGAGTCCGACTCCCGCAAGAGTCTGACCGATTTTCCTTGCAAACGATATGAGCGCGTAGCCCGTTCCCTCTTCGCGTCTCGACGTTCTCGATTCGTGACGGTCGATAACGTCCATAACGAGAGCCCATATTTCGAGCACGAGGAACGTCTGACCGAGTCCCGAGAGGAACGTAAACGCAAGAAACACGTAAGGATTGTCCGTCTTTATAAAATAAAGAATCAGCGTAACCGCACACGCGAACGCCATGCCGACGGCGCACAGCTCCTTTTTTCCGAAGCGGTCTATCAGCTTATTCATTATCGGAATAAATATCGCCATGGGCAGGTACGTACAAATCGTAACCATGGAGTAGAGTCCCGGCTTATGATAATAGTCCGTGAAGAGGTACGTATACGTTGCCTGATAGTAGAACTGGAACGCGATTATAAGCATTGAAACGAGTGCAAGCGTGACGAACGACCTGTTTTTCATCAAATCCTTTATCGTTTTAAACGCCGAATAATCGCCCTTTTCCTTCGCAATAGGCGCGACGCGCTCTTTCGTTAATTTAAAATGGAAAAAGAAAACAACGACCGATATTACCGCGAGAACCGCGACAAACATCGTTAATTTATTACCGTCGAGAACCTTTATGCTCGTGCCGTTCGGGTACGTTCCGGTGGTCGTGTATACAAACATAGGCAGCAGCACCGTTCCGGGAAGTCCGCCGATACCCGCACCGACAGAACGCCACATTGACAGCGACGAACGCTCCTTTTCGTCGTCGGTAATTACGGAGGCAAGCGAGCCGTACGGGATGTTGACCGCCGTGTACATCATTCCGTATAAAATATACGTGATATATGCGAATAAAAGGTATTTTGCAGGGCTTAAATTCGGTATGACAATGAACATCAGCACCGCCGAAACCGCAAGCGGTATCGAGAACCAAAATATATACGGTCTGAATTTACCGTGTTTTGTCGGTTTTCTCGAATCTATGAACGCGCCCCACATCGGGTCGTTTATCGCGTCCCACAGACGTGCTACGAGAATCAGCACCGCGATTTTTGCCGGGTCGATATTCAGAACGTCAGTGTAAAATTTATTCTGAAACGCGCCGATGAGCGAAAACGTCAGCAGTCCGCCCATGTCGCCGAGCGCATAGCCGATCTTGTCTTTCATCTTAATGCCGTGTGTCAAACCTTTTGATTCCATAATGGTCCCCTTTCGACGGGTTTAATAAATATTATAAGTATATTATCCGATATTTTATGATGTTTGTCAATAAACAATAATTAACGAGTGTAAATTATTGTTTAAAGTATACGAGCCGGGCAAAAGCCCGGCTCGTCGTCTGTCAAGAAGCCTTATCCCTTATTGAAAAGGTTTCTGAAGAACTTAACTATTCTCATTACGAAGCAGAAGAGGGTTGCAAAGAGGTCGCCCTTCTTATGAACCTTACCGCAGATATCGCATGCATCTTTCTCATGCTGGCTGCCGTCCTCTGCATTTGTAACAATCTTCTTATCGCATACGTCGCAGTATGACCAGTGTACGCCGTCGGAATCAACGCCGTCCTTTACGAAATGGTGATCGGCGTAGGGGATAAACTCCGTCTTGCCCTGTCCGCAGACCGAGCACTCACAGCTTCTGATACCGTACTCATAGCATGTGGCTTCCTTGATTATTTCCCAGTCGCCGTACTTATGAGAAGCAGTACCGACGGTAACGGCCTTCTGCGTTCCGCAGTCCTTACATGTGTAGAGAATTGTTGCGGCTCTCGTACACGTTGCACCCTTTAATTCAACGCCTTCGTCCCAGTGATGGTCGGAAACGGGAGTCTCCGAATCGGTATAGCTGTCGCCGCAGACGATACATGTATGAATCGTGTAACCGCCGTGCTGACATGTTGCCTCGACAACGATATCCTCATAGAAGTGTCCTGCCGCGGGAAGTGTTTTTTCGTATGAATCGCCGCAGACCGCGCAGGTGTAGGTCGCATGACCCTCTTTCGTACATGTTGCGGGAAGATCGATCAATTCCTTATAATCGTGATGTCCGATTGCGGGAATAACCTCTGTATACGACTTCGAGCAGAGCGAGCAGGTGAACGTTTTTATGCCTGTTTTGAAGCACGAATTCGGAGTCGTCACAACACCGACATAATTATGCTCGAGAGCGGGAATTTCCTCTGTATAAGTATCACCGCAGTTTTTACATGTGTATCTTAATTCACCCGGAATTTCGCACTTAGCTTCCTTTGTAACAACGCTTTCGTAGTTATGTCCGGTCGCCTTTACGGTTCTTGTTTCGAATTCATGGTCGCATCCGGTACAGCGGATTGAAACAATTCCGTCCTCGGTACAGGTTACGTTCTTAATAATATATTCGTATGTGCTTCCCGTATGGTTATCGGGGTCAAGCTCAAGATCGAATGTCCTGGTCGTATGACATCTTGAACACTTTTTAAGCTCATAGCCCTTTGCCGCACAGGTTGACGCAACGGAGTCGATAAGCACCCATTCGTGACCGAGCTTCTCGTTAACAGTCGTATTGAGAAGCGCGTGACAGCTCTCGCAGTACGTACCGGTCGCGCCGTCGCTCTCGCATGTCGGAGCATTGATAACCTGGTCGTAGGTTGAGCCTACATGGTTATGAGGATCGACTGCAACGGTCTCCTCGTATGTGTTGTGACAAACCGAGCACTCATAGCGATTTGTACCGGTTTCGATACAGTTGGCGGTCTTAACGACAGTCTTGACATATTTATGTCCGCCTAAGTTGGGAACGATATTGTCCTTATACTCGTCGCCGCAGCGGCACTTGTGAAGCGTGTAGCCGTCCTCGGTACATGTCGGAGCGACTACGGTTTCGGTGTAGCTGTGCTCATGGCCAAGTTCGGGGATCTCCTCGATTCTCGTCGCACCGCACTTCTTACACGTAAACGTCTTTTCGCCCTTTTCCGTTTCCGTGGGCGGTTTGGTTATAACGCCCTCGTCCCAGTCGTGTCCGGTTGCGGGGATAGCTTCTGTCGCAATTACCTTTGAGCAGTCGTCGCATATCGTACTGAGAACGCCGTCTGTCTCGCACGTCGCTTCGGTCGTAACCTCGGTATGAGTCGTACCCGCGTGATTGTTCGGGTCGATATCGAGAGGCTTAATATCCTTGTATCCGCAGACGGTACATGTATAGGTGATCTCGCCCTGCTCTTTACAGGTTGATTTCTTCGTAACAACGCCGTCGTTATACGGATGGGGAGTCATATCGGTAAAGCTGTCGTTATAGGAATACGTACATCCCTGTCTCTGACAGATGTGAGAGGTATAGCCCTGCGCCGTACAGGAGGGAGCGTATACCGTATCTTTAAGCTGATGTCCGAGCGCGGGAATTTCCTCGGTACGAATCTTCTTATTACAGTCAAGACATGTAATATCCTGACTTCCCGCTTCGGTACAGTTTGCCTCTTTGGTAACGGTCGTCGAGGTGAGTCCGACATGGTTATCGGGATTTATCGGGAGTTTCTTCGTACCCGTCTTTTTACAGCGCGAGCAGACCGTCTGCTGAATACCCTCGTTCTTACAGGTCGCGGCCTGAAGAATCTGACCGTCGGTCCAGTCGTGTCCGAGCTGAACGACAATGTCGGTATCGTAATACTTCGTCTCGTCGTCGGTGTAGTAATGTCTCGTATAACCCGAAGTCTCGCACGTTGCCTCTACAACCTCGGCGCGCGTCCATCTTGCTCTGATAACGAGGTCGCCGTCAACAACTGCGCTCGTTATTACTTCGCCGTCAAAATTCGTAAGGTACCAGCCCTCGAATTTATGCTCATCCCAAACGGGAGTCTTGAAATCCGAAACGGTTGAGCCGTTCTTAGCAAGAATCGCCGCGGGGGAATAAGCGGTTGACGAACCTGCTTCAACCTTAATCTTGAATGTAAAGTTATCGAACGCCGCGTTTCCGCCCTCACAGTAATAAAGCTGGAGCTTTGCTGTGATTGCGCCGTTTACGTTACAGCTTGTCGTATAGCTTGACTTTGCCTTCGAAGAATCGACATTACAGTCGTTCCATGCGAATTCCGCGCCGTTGGCGTTCATTAAATAAAGACAGGGAATGGCTCTGTCGCCGACGTCCGCAGGTCTTGAACCGCTGACATATTCGAATGTAACGGCATAGGTGTTGTCGCCGATATTGACGCCGGGAAGGTCGAAGTTATAGAAATCTATAAAGCCCTCGCCCTCGGGGTCATACGTTCCGTCAATGGTGAATGTCTCGTTTGCGGGATCGTAAGTTATTGTAAGACCGTTGTATGTCTTAATGTATTTGCCGTTCGAGGGTTTCCAGTCGGTATTAACTCCCGAAACGCCTACGAAATAGTTAGCGTTTGCACCGTTGTTGGGGTCGAATACGACAGACTGACCGCCGATAGCGGGAACTGTTACGGTGTAGGAGTCACCGCATACGGAGCAGGTGTTTGTCATAACGCCCGTTTTCGTTCTCGTGGGAGGAGTCGTAACCACGCCCACATAAGTGTGCGCCCACTCCCACTGTGCCGTCAGATAAACGACGTCGCCGCTGCCCTCGGCAAGATTCGAAACGGAGGTGCCCGGCTGATAAATATTAGAATCGGTAGAGAGAAGCCAGCCGGTGAATTCCGAACACTGCTTCGTAAACGGATTTTCTATAAGAGAAACCGTCTCGTCGTATTTTACGGTAACGCTTGTGCTCTCGCCCGTTCCGCTTAAATAATTAATAGTATAGCTGATAGGATTCCACTGAGCAACGAGGGTCGCGTTGCCGTACATCCTCGTAAGCTCGCCCGTGTAAGCCGTTGACGCGCTCCAGTTTCCGGAGTCCGCGCTCGGCTTCCATCCTGCGAACGTGTAGCCGGTTCTCGTCGGAGTCGGAAGCTGAACGGTCTTTGTTATATCGTAAGTGATATTGTCCGCGTTCGTTCCGCCGTTGGAATCAAGAATAAGATTGTATGTATCGAGAGTCCAGTTTGACCAGAGTGTAATACTCGAGCTCGGAACGTTGGTAGCGGTTGTGTATTTTGTGCCGACGCCGTTTACGTTGGTATACCATCCGTCGAACGTGTAGCCGTTGCGTACGGGGGTGATAAGTCCCGTCGCCGTTGTCGAGGAATCGTACGTATACGCCCATCTTACGGCGGGATAGGTTATCTCGGTAAACGGAGCAGAATTCTTATATACCTTTATATTGGAGAATACGGAGGTATCGTTCTTCGCCGTGTTGCCGAAACGGAACTGTACATATTCGGTTGTTGAACTCGTAGTAAACGTGATTCCGCTCGAACCGGAGCCGGTCGGATAAACGCCCATGTGGGGATTCGAAATACCGGCGAAATTAACGGGCTGATTCGAAAGATTGTATGAGAATACAAACGCCTGTGCGCCTGCCGTCGTCGTATAGTCAAACTGAAGTCTGTATGTAGTGTTCGGCTCAACCTTTACCTTGTAGCAGTCCGCCGTGCCGTACTGCGTATATACGTCAGTGCCGGAATTCGCGCCCGTATTAACGGTAATCGTACCCGCATTTCTGTCAACGGTGACGCTCGCGTCGGTCTTATTATTAAGAGTCGAAGAAATCGAGTTATATGACCAGTCGCTTAAACTGAACATATTGTCGAAATTGATATCGAGAGTCTTCTTCTCCCAAATCGCGTAAAGAGTCTTTGTATGACCTACGGTAAGGGGATTGGAGGTATCGCCCGTCGATGCGTTTGCGGTATCCGCCCAGCCCTTGAATGCATATCCGGGTCTTACGGGTACAAAGCCGGAGTAATCCACGGAGATGTTCGCGTTCTTACCGATAACCTGCCAGCCGGTGGTATATGCGGAGGACGAACCGTTTATTGTACCGCCGTTGGGATTGAACGTAGTTCTTACGCTCAATGCGGCTACGGCGTCGTTAAGGTTTTTCGCAAGATTTGCGACGTCAACGGAGGTGCCGTCAACCTGAGTAAGAGCTTTATATGCGTTCTTATATGCATTTACAAATGAATTCCACCGGGAATTTGTCTGCGAGCTTTCGAACGCGCTCGTAGCATAGGAATCGGAAGTAACCGAGAAGTTCGGGAATGCCTTTAATGCGTTCTGAACGGCTGTACGGAGAGCAGCCTTATTATTATAGGTTGCCTTAAGGTCGACAAGCACGTGACCTGCGGCGCGATAGCTGCCGTCCTTGTTAGAATAAAATCCATGTACCGTGTACATCGGGGTACTTTCGGAGATATCGCGCGGCCATGCGCCTGCATAACGCAGACCCTCAGTCTCGTTATGGCTCCAGTTATCCCACGATGTCGACTCACCTGCAATTATATAGTTCTTTGCATTATAGAGTCCTTTCATATTGGTATCGGAAGTATAATGAGTATCAGCCCTGAAATCTGTTCTGCCGGAGTTATCCGCGACATACCAGTTACCCGAGTTACCGTTAGATCTCTGGTCGTCCGTAACCATCATACCGACGGCAAGCTGGGGGATATCCTTAAGATTCGAGTAACGGCTCGAGTCAATCGTAATACTTGCAACCGCGTCGGAGGTTACAACAACCGAACAATGTTTACCGTTCTTTCTGTATTTGCCCCATTCGAGGTTTCTTACCGAGAACACGTTGGAGCCGGCGTTGGGCGAGCCCCATGCTCCGCCGGAGTTATTGTTTCCGTCAGTAGTAACATGCGCGGCATCAGAGGTATTCGTACCGCCGTATACGACATACTGCATATCGGCGCCGGCGGTCGAGGAGGTCCAGCTTGAGGAATTAATTTTAGCCTTCGTTCCGCTTGTTACCCTCGTCGAGCCCATGTAGGCGGGATTATCCTTCTGAATAAATGCCGAGAAGCCTCTGTCTCCGGTGATATACGCGAAGTAATCACCGCCGTCATCATAATCTTCTCTTCCGCCGTTACCGGATACAAAGGAAACGCTGTGAGCACCGGAAATCCACGTGATATTACCTGCCCAGTTTGCACCGCCTGCGCCCGAACCTGCGTCTGCGCCGCCCGCCGCGGGCATTACGTTGGGCTTATATACATAAGTATACGCAATCGCGGACTTCGTCTTGTTCGAATCCTTTGCGTCGGCGAACTTTAACGTCCACTGAATGTAGCATCCCGTTACATTCGCACCAAGCGAGGGAGACATACCCGCAGTGATCGAACCTGCCGTTCCGCTCGTAAGATAGGACGGATGCGTAATGCTTCCCCCCGAGAGAGCCGAAAGATTTTTATCAAGGAATTTATACGTCAGAGTCGCGTTCGACGCGCCGTCGTACTTATAGTACACGCGTCCCGTCGTACCCGCCGTCGATTCGGCGGCTCCCGTAACAGTATTGTTTACATAATACTGGAATGATGACGAAGTCGCGCTCGTAAGCGACGCGCTGTTGGGCGCAAGATAAATCGCCTCGGGTACAACGAACGTCAAATCAGTAAGAGTCGGGTCCTGCACCGCCGCCGAAGCCGCTATGGGCGCAAGAAAGCTGATACATGACACAGCTGTCAAAACGACCATGACGAAAGCAAGGAGCTCCAGAACTCTTTTTCTTGTTTTTCGCATATCAATACCTCCGTTTTTAGTGATGAGTAACATAAAACACTGATAGTTAAGACTATTTTAGTTTATTTTATTATGAAAATAAAGGCGTTTGAAAATATTTAACATTTTATTTACAATTAGCATACCTTTACGTCACATTCCGAATCCTAATTTATCTGATTTATAGGATATTTTTTATAATTAAAACGGAAAAACGCGTATATTTTTCATCAAATACGGGAAAAATAGCGAAAAATTATTTACCTATTGACAAGGTAGGTTGGCGGTGCTATACTAACCTATGAAAAAGATAGGTAAATGTCGGTACGGCATTTGACCTTTATATATGACTGGAGGATTTATCATGAACGTATACGCAGACAACGCCGCCACGACTAAGATGAGCCGTACGGCGATAGACGCTATGCTCCCCTATATGGAAACAATTTTCGGCAACCCGTCGAGTCTCCACACTGTCGGACAGAAGGCAAACGAGGCTCTCTGCGACGCAAGAGAAAGAGCCGCAAGGTGCCTCGGATGCGAAGCAAGGGAAATATATTTCACCTCGGGCGGAAGCGAAGCGGACAATCAGGCGATCATATCCGCCGCGATGATAGGCGCAAAAAAAGGAAAAAAGCACATCATATCAACGGCATTTGAGCACCACGCGGTTCTTCATACGCTTAAAAAACTCGAAAAACAGGGCTTCGAAATCGAGCTTCTCGACGTCGGAGCAAAGGGAAACATCACCCCGGAGCAGGTCGAAAAGGCGATAAGAGAGGACACCTGCCTTGTTACGACAATGTTCGCAAATAACGAGATAGGCTCGATTCTCCCCATTTCCGAAATCGGAAAGGTCTGCAAGGACAAGGGCGTTCTGTTCCACACCGACGCGGTTCAGGCCGCAGGTCACGAGCATATAAACGTTAAGGATATGAATATCGACATGCTCTCTCTGTCGGCTCATAAATTCCACGGACCTAAGGGTATCGGTATTCTCTATGCGAGAAAGGGCATAAACCTTACGAATATTATCGAGGGCGGAGCCCAGGAGAGAGGCAAGAGAGGCGGTACGGAAAACATCCCCGCAATCATGGGAATGACGGCGGCTCTCGAAGAGGCATGCGCCAATATTGATAAAAATAAAGCTAAAGTCTCCGCATTAAGGGACAGACTTATAAACGGACTTAAAAAGATTCCGTATTCGACGCTCAACGGCGACGAGGTAAACAGACTTGCGGGAAACGTAAGCTTCTGCTTCGAAGGCATTGAGGGCGAGAGCATACTGCTATTGCTCGACGCTGACGGTATATGCGCTTCGTCCGGCTCTGCATGCACGTCGGGTTCGCTCGAGCCCAGCCACGTCCTGCTCGCTATCGGCAGACCGCACGAAATCGCGCACGGCTCGTTAAGACTTTCGCTGTGCGAGAATAACACAGATGAGGAAGTCGGCTACATGCTCGACGTAATCCCCAAGGTTATCGACAGACTCCGCAGTATGTCTCCCCTGTGGCGCGAAAAAGTCGACGGAGAAAAGGAATTTATTTTAGCTAAGTAAAGAGGTAATTAAAATGGCATTATACAGCGAAAAGGTAATGGATCACTTCACAAATCCCCGTAACGTAGGCGTTATCGAAGATGCCGACGGCGTAGGCGAGGTAGGCAACGCCGTATGCGGAGATATAATGAAAATATATCTTAAAATAGACAACGATATTATAACGGACGTTAAATTCGAGACATTCGGCTGCGGCTCCGCAATCGCTTCAAGCTCAATGGCGACAGAGCTTATCAAGGGCAAGCCCCTGTCGGAGGCTCTTACGCTTACGAATAAGGCTGTTGCCGAGGCTCTCGACGGACTTCCCGCGCACAAGATGCACTGCTCGGTTTTGGCAGAGGAAGCAATCAAGGCGGCAATCGACGATTATTATAAGAAAAAAGGGATTAAACAATAATTTGCCGGGATAAATTGTTGTTTCAGTGATTAGCGGTCGGTTGTCAGCAGTCAGTATTACGTAATTTCTGACCGCTGCCCGCTGCCTGCTGTTCACTGCAATAATTTATTGCGTGCAACGCGGTAAATTATTGTTTTCGGGGTGTTTGACATGATGGTTTCTACAAGAGGCAGGTACGCTCTGCGCGTGCTTCTCGACCTCATAATACACGACGACGGCGGTTACATCCCGATGAAGGATATAGCCAAACGTCAGAGTATATCACAAAAATATATGGAACAGATAATGCCCGCGCTCACAAAAACGGGACTCGTCGAGGCGGTTCACGGCAAGGGCGGCGGCTACAGGCTGTCGAAATCTCCGTCGGAATACTGCGTAGGGGAGATCCTGCGCGTAACCGAGGGCGATCTCGCGCCGGTAGCGTGCGTTTCCGAAAAAACAGAGCCGTGCGAGCACCGCGAGCAGTGCCGGACGGCAAAAATGTGGGCGGAGTTCAACAGAATTACAAATGAGTATTTCGATTCCGTCAAGCTTACGGATTTACTCGAATAGAATAACAGTATAAATAATAAAATCGGGGCTGTCCCAAACGGACGGCTCCGATTTGTTTCATATTATCCGTTCAAAAAATCACGAGCGTCGGGCGGAAATTCCGTATCCCGTAAATCGTGCTTTGCTACATCAATTTTCTGAGCTTATCCGTTTTTGCCACGACGATAAGGCTTGACCCGGCTTCAATAGGGGCGTGCGGCGCGATATCCGTCGTAACGTCGGAGCCCTTTTTAACGGCTACGACATTGAGCGAGTATTTATCCCTTAATTTAAGCTCCGCAAGGCTTTTTCCGACCCATTCGCTTTTTGTCTCCATCTCGACGACGGAAACCTCGTCGGAAATCTCCGCCATGTCGATAAATCCCGCAGACATCAGGTTTTTCGCAAGTCTTACGCCCGACTCGTGCTCGGGAACGAGAGCCTTGTCCGCACCGGTTTTCAGCATTATTTTTCTGTGAATTTCGTCCCTGCACTTAACAATGACCTCGCCGACGCCCGCCTCTCTGCAAAGCATGGCAGCCATAACGCTCGCCTCGAAATTACCGCCCATGGCGATAACCGCAACGTCTATATTCGAGATTCCGAGCTTATCGAGAACACCCGGGTCGGTGATATCCGCGCACTTGCACACGGGAAGATACGCCGCCGCGTCCTCGACCGTCTCCGGATCCATATCGACGCACAGAACCTCCGCACCGCTTCTGACAAGCTCTTCGGCAACTGCTCTGCCGTACCTGCCCAGTCCCAGCACGGCGTAATTTTTATGTAATTTCATAATCAACAACTCCAAAAAAAAATACAATTCATAATGACAAATCCGTCAGAATTTGCATCAATATCGTTCACCGAATACAAATACCAAAACAGGAAAACAATCCTTTCACTGTTTTTTATCATTTAGAGAATTAGAAAAAAGCGTTCGGAACGAATCAACCGAACCTCAACCGCCTATATTACAACGGCTTTTTGCGGTCCGGGCGTTTTTAACATTTCCTACCCGACGCTGATTTCCTCTTCGGGGTTCTTTACCGAATTCGAATTCTTCTGTCTGCCGGTAAGCGCGACCGCAAACGATATGGGACCTACCCTGCCGAAGTACATCGTCACGGTTATTATAAGCTTTCCAAAAGCGGACAGCGTCGGAGTAAAATCACGGCTTAATCCGACCGTAGCCGCCGCGGAGACAGTCTCATAAATAACGTCCATCGGATCTCCCCCGCTGACAGACGAGAGAAGAACGGTTGAGGCAAAAACCGTAATGAACGAAAAGCATGTAACGGCGGCCGCTTTCTTAATATATATATCGGCGATTTTGCGGTTGAAAACATCCGTTGAATTTTTATTTTTAATAACCGAAAACGCCGTCGACACAAGCACCGCCGCAGTCACGGTCTTGATTCCGCCCGCGGTTCCGACGGGCGAACCGCCTATGAACATTAATATAAGCGACAGAAACGACGACGCGGATGTTAATTCCTTCTGATTTATCGTAAAGAATCCCGCCGTCCTCGTCGTAACCGACTGAAAGAACGAAGCCTGAATTTTGCCGGACAACGGCAGATTTCCTATCGTCGCGGGATTGTCGTATTCGAATATGAAAAAGCCGAGCGCACCGGAAAATATCAAAACCGCAGTCGCGGTGAGCGCGATTTTGCTGTGAAGCGTAAGACGGGAGAAAAACCTTCTGCGCTTCTGCCCCTTCATTAATTCAAAAACTCTTATAAAATCCCACCACACGACGTAGCCGATTCCGCCGAATACTATAAGCAGACACGTTGTCAGATTGACAATCGGGTCAAGTGCGTAACGGCTTAAGCTGTCCGGCGCGATAATATCGATACCCGCGTTGCAGAACGCCGAAACGGAATTAAAAACCGCAATCCATATTCCTCTTAATCCGAAGTCGCGGACGAATACCGGCATATACATAAGCACACCGACACCCTCAACAAGAAGCGTGCCGTACACGACCTTTTTTACAAATGCGGAAAGCCCCGAGAGCGTGTTTAAATTAAACGCCTCGCTGATTCTGATATGCTCGCTGAGTCCCGCCTTTCTGTGCGCCGCGGTCATAAACCACGACACCACGCCGACCACGCCGAAGCCCCCTATCTGAATCAGAATAAGAATAACTACCTGTCCGAACGTACTCCACGTCGAAAAAGTCGGCACAGTGACAAGCCCCGTAACGCACGAGGCAGTCGTCGCGGTAAAAAGCGCGTCGATATATTCAACCCTTACGCCGTCGGCGGCGCTTACCGGCAGGGATAAAAGAACGCTTCCGGTTATAATTATAATTAAAAATCCTATCAATATGTATTGAGTCGGACGAACGATTATCCTTTTTCTTTTCATATATAAAACCTCATAATAAATTATATCACCGCGAAATATGTTTTTCATTATATTTGTTATGTGATATTATCCGAAAAATGCATTGCATATTTATCATAAACAGTATATAATAAACATAAATCACTTGAAGGAGGTTTTTATATGAATTCCGAAAAAAATTTACGTCCGTTCGGTATGCGCGACAAAATAGGCTATGCGTTCGGCGACTTCGGATGCAACATGAGCTTTGCGTTCATCAACAGCTATCTTATGATCTTCTACGTAACGTGCATGAAAATCAAGCCGGAGCATTTCGCGGTTTTGATTTTGCTCGGTAAAATATTCGACGCGGTAAACGACCCGATAATCGGCTCTCTGTGCGACGCTTCAAAGCCCGGAAAAAGCGGAAGCAAATTCAAGCCCTGGATTTTAAAGGCAAGCCCCCTGCTTTTGATTTCGAGCATTTTAATGTTTATTTACGTCCCGAACGCGCCGTATTGGGTCAAAATCGCAATGTGTCTCGGGCTTTACTGCATATGGAGCGTAGCGTACACGAGCGTAAACGTTCCGTACGGCTCGATGCAGTCGTGCATCACGTCCGACCCCGCCGGCAGGAGCGATTTGTCGACTTGGCGAAGCATAGGCGCGATGGCGGCACAGATTCCGATTATGATAATCCTCCCGCTTATCGTCTATGACGAAAACGACAATCCGCGCGGAAACATATTTATAATATTCGTAGCGGTAATGGGTATTCTCGGGCTTATCGCATTTCAACTGCTTTGCAGAATGACGACCGAGCGCACCGCAGGAGCTCCCTCGCAGGCACAGAAGATAAATTATATAAAAACTCTCAAGGCGTTTTTACGTAACAAGCATATGCTCGGCGTAACCGTTTCAACCGTAGCATATATCGCGCTGATGATGACGGTCACGACGAGTATGCCGTACATTTTCATGTGTTATTTCAAAAACACGAACCTTATTACGATAGCGTCAATGCTTGCGGGATGTCCCGTCGCGATAGGAATTCTGTTAGCAAAGCCCGCGCTTAAAAAATTCACAAAAAAACAGCTCTGCACATACCCGTTCCTTCTCTCTGCCGCTGCTTCGGGCGTTGCGGCGTTCGTCAAAATTAAAAATCCGTTTATATGGATAGCGCTCGTCGCTCTCGCTATGTTCGGCGCGGCGTTCTACATGACTCTGATGTGGGCTCTCGTCGCCGACTGTATCGACTATCAGGAACGCAAAACGGGCAGAAGAGAGGAAAGCTCGATTTACGCCACGTATTCGTTCTTCCGCAAGGCGGCACAGGGCATAGGCGCGTCAATCGTATCGTTCGCAATCGGCGCGACAGGCTACGACGAAAAATTAGGCGCGCTCGAACAGGCTGCGGGCGTAGACGAAAAAATCTACTTCGTAACGGCGTTTTTACCGTTTATCGGAGCGTTGATAAGTCTTATAAGCATGCACTTCCTCTATAAGCTTGACGACAACGCGCGTGACGCCGACGAGGAAAAGTACGCAGACGAGCTTATCGAATTCGAGAACAAAAATGAAATTCCCGGTTCGGAGGAAAAATAAAATGAGAGAAATTATAAATATAAATAAAGACTGGCTGTTTTCAAAAACGGCAAAATCCGTCCCGGAAACGCTTCCCGGCAATTGGGAACACGTCGACCTGCCCCACACGTGGAACGGCGTCGACGGACAGGACGGCGGAAACGACTACTATCGCGGAAAATGTTGGTATCTGAAGAAGCTCACGCGCGCCGAACTCGGCGATGCTCAGGTTAAATTTATACGCTTCGAGGCGGTAAATTCAAGCGCGGAAATATATTTCAACGGCAGAAAAATTTTCACGCACGACGGCGGATATTCCGCATTTTGTGTAAAGCTTGACGATATAAAGGACGAAAATATCCTTGCGGTTTCTGCCGACAATTCACCGAACGACTTCGTTTATCCGCAGATGGCCGACTTTACGTTCTACGGCGGAATTTACAGAGACGTCAGCATTATAGGCGTAAGCGAGGAGCATTTTGACCTCGAATACTACGGCGCGCCGGGCATTAAAATCATCCCGAAAATAAACGGAAATTCGGCTGAAGTACACACGGAAGCGTACGTAAAATCGGATAAAGACGCTCTCGTTAAATTCGTTATAACCGATATGGACGGCAATGAGATTTCGTCCGCCGAGACTGACGCGAAAAACGCGAAAACAATTATAAAGCTTGACAATATTCACCTATGGAACGGCGTAAAGGATCCGTATTTATACACAATGACGGCATACCTGACCGTCGGCGGAGAGATAAAGGACGTTATTTCCTCGCGTTTCGGACTGAGAACGTACAAAATCGATTCGCAGAGAGGATTTATTTTAAACGGAAAAGAATACCCCCTGCGCGGAGTTTCACGTCACCAGGACAGACCGGGAATAGGCAACGCTCTGACCGAAAAGGAGCACAGAGAGGACATGGACCTTATCTGTGAGGTCGGCGCGAATACAATAAGACTCGCTCACTATCAGCACAGTCAGACTTTTTATGATTTATGCGACGAACGCGGAATGGTCGTTTGGGCTGAAATCCCTTATATTTCAAGGCATATGCCCAACGGCGAAGCCAATACCGTTTCGCAGATGACGGAGCTTATATGTCAGAATATCAACCACCCGAGCATAGTCGTATGGGGACTTTCCAACGAGATAACCATGAACGGCGCGAACGACCTGTCGCTTATTTCGAATCATAAGAAGTTAAACGACCTCGTTCACAGACTCGACCCGAGCAGAAAGACCGTAACAGCGGTTCTGAGCATGTGTGACCCCGACTGCGAGTATGCAAAAATCTCCGACGTCGTATCGTATAACCACTATTTCGGCTGGTACGGCGGAAAAACCGACATGTACGGCGCGTGGTTCGATAAATTCCACAAGAAATACCCCGATAAAGCCGTCGGTTTGAGCGAGTACGGCTGTGAGGCTCTCAACTGGCATACGTCCGCTCCCGAGCAGGGCGATTATACGGAGGAGTATCAGGCTCTGTACCACGAGGACGTTATAAAACAGTTAGACGAACGCAAGTGGATATGGGCGACGCACGTCTGGAATATGTTCGACTTTGCCGCCGACGCGAGGAGCGAGGGCGGAGAAAACGGCATGAACCACAAGGGGCTTGTCACATTCGACAGAAAGCATAAAAAGGACGCGTTCTACGCATATAAGGCGTGGCTGTCCGACGAGCCGTTCGTTCATATATGCTCAAAACGATATGTAAACAGAACCGAGGACGTAACGAAGGTTACCGTTTATACGAATCAGCCCGAGGTCGAATTATTCGCAAACGGTGAAAGTCTCGGCGTTCGGAAAAAAGACAGATACCCGTTTTTCTATTACAATGTTAAAAACGAGGGTGAGACGAAGCTCACCGCGAAGGCGGGCGAATGCGTCGACGAGAGTGTTATAAGAAAAGTCGAAAAGCCCGACGAGAGTTATATTCTCAGGGACGAATCGGCGGTCATAAACTGGTTCGAAATCGAGACTCCGAGCGGATATATGAGCATAAACGACACGATCGGCGATATCCTTTCGACGTTCAAGGGTAAAATTTTAGCCGTAAAAATCGCACTCATGGTCAAAAAAACGATGAAGAATAAAAAAGGCTCGACCGGAGGCATGGCGGACATGGCGTCGGGCATGAAGATAAACAAAAGCCTTATCGACATGGGCAAAAGCTTTACGGTAAAACGCGTGTGCATGATGGCGGGCGGCCTGTTTACGAAGGAGCAGATTCTCGAAATCAACGCCGGACTCAATAAGATTAAAAAGAAGAATAAGAAATAATATTTAAGAACGAACAAAAAACTGCCGTAAAATCATACGGCGGTTTTTTTAAATATTATCGAAAAAATCGGGGTTCCGAACAGCCAGAACCCCGTAATTTTATTTCACGTTATCAGTCTCTGCCGTGTTTTCTGTCTCTTCCGCCCTTGAAATCCCTGCGGGGTTTTCTCGGAGCGTCCGAAACGTTGTTCTCGGGAACAAGTCCCTCAACCTCGATAAGCGCGTCGCGTCTTGAAAGGTTAAGTCTGCCCTGATCGTCTACGGGGAGAACCTTAACGATTATCTCGTCGCCTACGTTTACAACGTCCTCAACCTTTTCGGTTCTCTTGACGTCAAGCTGGCTGATGTGTACAAGACCTTCTTTACCGGGAGCGATCTCAACGAATGCGCCGAACGACATGAGTCTGGTTACGACGCCCTTGTAAATTGCGCCGACCTCGGGATCCTTTGCGATAGTCTCGATAATATCGAGAGCTCTGTGCGCGTCGTCGATATCCGTAGCGGTGATGAAGATGGAGCCGTCCTCCTCAACGTCAACCTTACAGTTGCACTCTGCGCAGATCTTCTGTATAACCTTGCCCTGCTTGCCGATAACGTCGCCGATCTTGTCAACGTCAATCTTCGTAGTGAGCATCTTGGGAGCGTATTTTGAAAGCTCTTTTCTCGGCTCGGGAATAACGGGAAGCATTACCTCGTCAAGTATCTTGCAGCGGGCTTTGTATGTCTTTTCGAAAGCCTCCTTAACGATTTCGGGGGTAAGACCGTGAACCTTTGTATCCATCTGAATAGCGGTAATACCCTTCTTCGTTCCGCCTACCTTGAAGTCCATATCGCCGAAGAAATCCTCAAGTCCCTGGATATCAACCATGGTGATGAAGCGGTCGCCCTCGGTTACAAGACCGCAGGAAATACCGGCTACGGGAGCCTTAATCGGAACGCCGGCGGCCATAAGAGCAAGCGTAGAACCGCAGATAGAAGCCTGCGAGGTCGAGCCGTTCGAGGAGAGAACCTCGGAAACAAGTCTTATAGTATAGGGAAACTCCTCAACGGAGGGGATAACGGGGAGAAGCGCTCTTTCGGCAAGCGCGCCGTGACCGATCTCACGTCTGCCGGGACCTCTGGAGGGCTTCGTTTCGCCAACGGAGTATGAGGGGAAGTTGTAGTGATGAATATATCTCTTTGTATCCTCGTCGTCGATACCGTCGAGCATCTGTGCGTCGCGCGCAGCGCCGAGCGTTGCAACGGTGAGAACCTGGGTCTGACCTCTGGTGAACATGCCCGAGCCGTGAACTCTCGAAAGCAGGTCGATCTGAGCGTTAAGCGGTCTCATATCGTCAAGACCTCTGCCGTCTACACGCTTGCCCTCGTCGAGAAGCCAGCGGCGGACGATAAATTTCTGTAATTTATACATGCAGTCGTCGATTTTCTCCGCTTCCTCGGGGAATTTCTCGTCGAATTCAGCATGAACTCTCTCGTAAATTGGGAGAAGTCCCTCGTCCCTGATTCTCTTATCGTCGGTGTCGAGAGCGGCTTTAACGTCGTCGATTGCAAACTCCTTAACAGCCTCGAAAAGCTCATGAGAGGGGTCGTTTGATACGAATTCGACTTTCTTTTTGCCGATTTCGGACTGAATACCCTTTATGAATTCAACGATTTTCTGATTTTCCCTGTGAGCGAGCATAATACCGTTGAACATGGTGTCGTTGTCTATTTCGTTCGCGCCCGCCTCGATCATTGCAATAAGCTCGTCGGTCGAAGCTACGGTAACAGCCATTTCGCTTCTGTCTCTCTGCTCGGCTGTGGGGTTGATGACATACTCGCCGTCAACAAGTCCTACCGAAACGCCCGATATGGGACCCGCCCACGGAATCGGGGAAATTGAAAGCGCGATGGAAACGCCTATCATAGCCGTGATTTCGGGCAGACAGTCGGGATCTACCGACATAACGGTAGCTACGATGCCTACGTCGTTTCTCATATCCTTGGGAAAGAGAGGACGGATAGGTCTGTCGATAACTCTCGCCGCAAGAACAGCCTTTTCGCTCGCCTTGCCCTCACGTCTCTGGAAAGAGCCGGGGATTTTACCTACGGAGTAAAGCTTCTCCTCGAAGTCAATCGACATGGGGAAGAAGTCTACGCCCTCTCTGGGCTTGTCCGACATGGTGGCGGTGCAAAGAACCTCCGTCTCGCCGTAGCGGATAAGGCACGAACCGCCGGCAAGCTGAGCCATTTTGCCGGTCTCTACAACGAGAGGTCTGCCGGCAAGCTCGGTTTTGAATACTTTGAAGTCTTCAAACATTTTTTTGTCTCCTTTTCTTAAATTTGAATCCGGGAGACTCCGCGCGGATATTTTCCGTCAATGTACAATTCACAGCCCGTCGTGACAGCGGACTCTGAATTGTACATTATACATTAAACATTTTCCGGCGAAGGCTCCTCATAAATTAAATAAAAACTGATTTTAGGGCGGCGAACCGAAAAGCGCGCCGCCCGTGTTGACAATTATTTACGAAGTCCGAGTCTTGCAACGATAGAACGGTATCTTTCGATATCGGTCTTCTGAAGATATGCAAGAAGGTTTCTTCTGTGACCTACCATCTTGTGAAGTCCGCGTCTTGAATGATGGTCCTTCTGGTTGGTCTTGAGATGCTCGGTAAGGTCGGCTATTCTCTTGGTAAGAACAGCGATCTGTACCTCGGGCGAACCGGTGTCGCCTTCGTGAGTGGCATACTCTGCCATAATTGCCTGTTTCTCTGCCTGAGTCATTTTTTTCACCTCTTAAAATATTTGCATAACCGCAAGTCCCAGACAGGGCGGGTGAAACCGCTTTTCATTAAAAAGCCTGTCTCCCATATCCGAGGCTCGGGCATTAGCGTATTTATAATATCATATACAGAACGGTTTGTCAAAGATTTTTTTAACAAAAAAATTTTTGACGAAAACAATATTTTCGAGAGTAGATTATTTTTTTCTTGTATTATCGTTTATTATATGATAATATATATAGAACATGGGCTTATATGCCCGGGAGGAAACAAATATGAAAACGGTTCTTGTTCTTTTCGGCGGAAAATCGAGCGAATATGAGGTTTCGCTTCTTTCGGCTTCTTCGGTCGTCAGAAACATTCCGCGCGAAAAATACAATATAGTAACCCTCGGCATCACGAGAGACGGCAAATGGCGTCTGTTCGAGGGCGATACGGATAAAATCGAGTCGGACGACTGGATTCCCGGTTCTCTTAAGGCTTACATAAACATTGATTACGGCTCTAAGCAGGTTATTGTCGAGGACGGCAGGATTATAGACGTCGACGTGTGCTTCCCCGTTCTGCACGGCAGAAACGGCGAGGACGGCACCGTTGCGGCGCTCTTGACCCTTGCCGGAATTCCGTTTGTCGGCTGCGACAACTTAGCCGGCGCGGTGTGTATGGATAAGGCGGTTACGAACGCCCTTGCCGACTACGAAAACGTCCCGCAGGCAAAGTGGCTTAAAATCGATAAATTCGAATACGCAGACAACGGCTCCGCGTTTTTAAACGATTGTTTTGAAAAGCTCGGCTGTCCCGTATTCGTAAAGCCGGCGAACACCGGCTCGTCCGTAGGCGTCGCAAAGGCTTCGGACAAAAAAGAACTCGAAAACGCAATAAAAGAGGCGTTTAAATACGACAAAAAAATCGTCGTTGAGGAATGTATCGCCGGCAGAGAGGTTGAGTGCGCCGTACTCGGCAGCATCAATCCGACAGTTTCCGTTGTCGGTGAGATAAAGCCCGCAAACGAATTCTACGATTACGACGCTAAATATAAAAACGACAGCTCCGTTCTTCTCATCCCCGCCCCTTTGGATGAGAAAACAAGCGGAGAAATACGCTCTCTCGCCGTTAAAATATTCAAATCGCTCAACTGCACCGGGCTTTCAAGAGTCGACTTTTTCGTGCAGTCCGACGGAAAGGTTAAATTCAACGAAATAAACACCCTGCCGGGCTTTACTCCGATAAGCATGTACCCGAAGCTCTTTGACGAGTGCGGTATAAAATACCCCGATCTTATCGACAGACTTCTCAATTCGGCGATTGAACGCGAAGCATGAAAACCGAAGCGTTAATTGCAGTAAAGGACAAACAGACCACGCCCGACGGCTCGGAGAGCGTGGAGATTACGACGAGGGGTTACGTCATTCACGGACATACGGACACGTATATGATATGCTACGACGAGCGTTTCGACGAGGAAAATACGTGCCACACGACGATAAGAGTCAAGAACGGCGACAGCGTTTCCGTCGTCAGAAGCGGAGCGTATTCGTCGGAATTGATTATAGAACGCGGAAAACGTCAAAGCTGTTTTTACAGGACCCCGTACGGCGAGCTTCTGATAGGGATTTACGGCAAGCAGGTAAAAAGCACCGTCAAAAACGGCAGCGGAGAGTTAAAATTAAAATATACGATAGATTACTACGGCGATTACGCCGCCGAAAACGAAATGACAATAATTGTTACCGCCGACGGCGGAAAGGATGAAATAAATTGAGCTATATAGTAAAAAAAGCGGAAGAACAGATAACGGAAATAATTAAAAACGCCGCGAAAAAAGCGGGCGAATCGGACGCGCTCGGCGAGGGCGAACTCCCCGAATTCAAGGTCGAAATTCCCGCGGACAGAACGCACGGAGACTACTCGACAAACGCCGCAATGGCTTCCGCAAGGGTATTCAGAATGCCTCCCGTTAAAATTGCCGCCGCGCTCGTCGATAACGCGGAGCTTGACAACACATATTTTAATTCGATAGAGAACGTAAACGGATTTATCAATTTCCGTTTAAGCCCGAAATACTATGCCGATATTCTCATGGACGAAAACGAAAAGGGCAGAATGTACGGTCATTCCGAAATGGGCAAGGGCAAAAAGGCTCTCGTTGAATTCGTTTCGGCAAACCCGACAGGTCCCATGCACGTCGGCAACGCAAGAGGCGGAGCGATGGGCGACTGTCTTGCAGAGGTTCTTACATGGGCGGGATATCACACAGAACGCGAATTCTATATAAACGACGGCGGAAATCAGATTGAAAAATTCGGGCTGTCGCTCGATTTGAGATATCAGCAGTTATTCAAAGACGGAATCGAAATGCCCGAGGATTCCTACCACGGACAGGATATTATCGACCATGCAAAGGCTTTTGCAGAGCTTCACGGCGACAGGTATATGAACGTTTCCGACGAGGAGCGCAAAAAGGCTCTTGTCGACTACGCGCTTCCGCTCAATATCGCGGGACTCGAAAGAGATCTTCTTAAATATAAAATCAAATACGACACATGGTTTAAGGAAAGCACGCTCCACGAGTCCGGAGCCGCGAGAAATGTCGTAAAGCTTCTGACCGAAAAGGGTTATACTTATGAAAAAGACGGCGCGGTATGGTTCAAAGCCGAGCAGTTCGGATGCGACAAGGATTTTGTTCTCGTCCGTTCCAACGGATTTTTAACCTATATCGTTCCGGATATTGCGTATCATTACAATAAGCTCTGCATTCGCAATTTTGATACGGCAATCGACATTCTCGGCGCGGATCATCACGGCTACGTTCCGAGATTAAAGGCGGCTCTGCAGGCTCTCGGAGTCGACCCGGACAGGCTTAAAGTCGTACTCATGCAGATGGTTCGTCTTGTAAAGGACGGCGAAATAATCAAGGCTTCAAAGAGAAGCGGTAAGGCTATTACGCTTGTAACGCTCCTCGAGGAGGTTCCCATAGACGCGGCGCGTTTCTTCTTTAATATGAGAGAGGCGAACACGCACTGCGATTTCGACCTCGACCTCGCGGTTGAGGAATCTTCCTCGAATCCCGTTTATTACTGCCAGTACGCCCACGCGCGGATTTGCTCAATATTCAGAAAAACGGACGCTAAGGGCATTAAATTCGACGGATGCACAGAAAAACAGGCTGAACTTCTCACTACGGACGAGGAAAAAGAGCTTATTCGCCATATAGCTTCTCTCACGGGCGAAATCGAGAACGCCGCAAAGGCTCTCGACCCGTCGAGAATCACGAGATATGCGATAGAGCTTGCGACTCTTTTCCATAAATTCTATAACGCGTGCAGGTGCGACGTGGAGGACGAGAACCTCCGCACGGCGAGACTTTTCCTGTGCAGGTGTACAAAGGACGTAATGGCGAATATTCTTTCGCTTCTCAAGGTTAACGCACCGGAAAGCATGTAAAACAATTCACGGATGAATTGTTTTCAGAGAGAAGATAAGAGAGAAGAACCGGTTTCGTTTTCTTAGAAAACACGATTATTATAATTTTACGATGACAAATCCGTGAGGATTCGCACCGACGTTCTCCACTCTTCGCTGTTTACTGTTCACCGTAATAATTCACATTGAAATAAATTATTACTCCGAAGGAGGGCTTGTATGGCCGAAAATGAATCGCGCGCCGTCGCGCAGAATAAAAAAGCGTATCACGACTATTTCGTAATCGAATCGTACGAGGCGGGAATCGAGCTTTTCGGCACGGAGGTAAAATCCGTCCGTCAGGGCAAGCTCAATTTAAAGGATTCGTGGTGCAGTATAGACGGGGGCGAGATATTCGCAAACGGTATGCACATTTCGCCCTACGAACACGGCAATATTTTTAACCGCGACCCCATGAGAGCGAAAAAGCTTCTTATGCATAAAAAAGAAATAAATAAGCTTTACGGATTGACAAAACAGCAGGGATATGCGATAATTCCGTTGTCGGTGTATTTCAAAAAGGGCAAGGCCAAGGTTCAGCTGGGGCTTTGCAAGGGTAAAAAGCTCTACGACAAGCGCGAGGATGCCGCGAAAAAATCGGCGGCAAGAAGCATTGAACGCGCGGTCAGGGGCGAGAAAAACATCTGATTATTATTTATTGTATAATACGGCGTTGACTGTTCGCCGGAAATACGGGGATGAAAGGATTTCGACGGGGATCCGGAATTTCGGTAAGCGGGCAGAGAAGTGGGCTCTCTTTAAAATCCACAACGTTTAAATAATAAACGACAACAATAAAACAGTTTTAGCAGCTGCTTAATTGCAGCCGCCGTTCCCCCCGGGAGTACCGCGGCCCGGACGGGAGCGTCATTCAGCGGTGAACGTGAACAGACACAGCGTTTCGTAATCTGTCATGCATAACGAAACTGCCCGAACGTAAGCCTGCCGACAGGCTCGCGCAAGGGGAGAAAAAAATATATCGGCTACGCTCGTAGAAAGCCGGGAGGATGGGTTTTCGGACAGGGGTTCGACTCCCCTCATCTCCACCAAATAAGAACGCTAATTTTGATACAAAGTCAGCGTTCTTTCTTTTTGCCCGAAAGCCCTTATTTTATGGGCTTTTTCAGCCCTATGGCGGTTTCCGGGTGATTATATAGTTTTATTTCGCCTCTGACAGAATTTTCAACATTTCATTTGCCGCCGAGTCCATAGGAGCATTTGCAGAAAAGCTCTTATCTCTCGAAACGATTTCAACAATATTCTTCTTCATATTTCGGGGGCTGACAATTATTCTGAACGGTACGCCGATCAGGTCAGCATCCGAGAACATGACTCCAAAACTTACCTTACGGTCATCATAAATGACCTCGACGCCCTTGCTTTGCAGTTCCTCGTACAGCTTGTCGGCATAAGCCTTAACCTCGGCATCGTCAGCACGGACAGCGCAAATGTGTGCCTGCCACGGTGCAACTGCCAAAGGCCATACCGGACCATATTCATCGTGATGAGCCTCACAGATTGAAGCGGCAAGTCTGCCGACACCGATACCATAGCACCCCATAATCGGATACTGCGTTTTGCCGTTGCTATCGATATAAGTCATATTCATAGACTTGGTGTATTTGGTGCCGAGCTGGAAGATGTTACCCACCTCTATGCCACGGAATACCGTAATGGCAGGCTTGCCGCAATGCGGGCAAATGCCTCCTTCCTGTATCTTGGCAAAATCGTGGTATTTCGCACCTTTCACATCACGGCTCATATCAAGACCTGTGTAGTGATATTCACAAACATTCGCACCGCAGGAAAGATTATTCATTCCTTCAAGGGAACGGTCATACAGAAACGTAAAATTACCGTTCAGATTAACGGGTCCGATATATCCCGCATTGAGTCCGCTCTCTTCTGTAATAACTGCCGGATGAATGTCATATCCTAAATGATTTGCGAGCTTGGTTTCATTGACCTCAAGATCTCCACGGATAAACAATACGATATAGTGGTCATCAGAATTGCGTTGATATACAACCGCCTTGCAGGAAGCCTTTTCATCACAATGCAGGAACTCGCATATTTCCTCAATAGTGTGGATGTTTGGGGTATGCACTAAAGTCAATTCATCAGAAATACCGTTTCTTTCATTGTGAATGATACACTCTGCTGCCTCCATATTGGCACGGTAATCACATTCCGTGCAGATGGCAATAGAATCTTCACCGATAGGGGTGAGCAGCATAAACTCATGAGAAATATTACCGCCCATCATACCGGAATCAGAAGCAACGGAAATAACCTCCGGCAAGCCTACTCTTGTATAAATGCGCTCATAAGCCTTATGACACTTGTCGTAATATTCCTCTAAATCTGCCTGACTTGTGTGGAAAGAGTATGCGTCCTTCATTGTAAATTCACGCACTCGGATAAGTCCGGCTCTCGGTCTTGCTTCGTCACGAAACTTGGTCTGAATCTGATACACCATAAAAGGATATTTCATATAACTCTGCCCGTAATCACGAACAAGATGAACGGCGGCTTCTTCGTGCGTCATACCAAGAACAAGAGGGCTGCCGCTGCGGTCATTAAAACGAGCCATTTCTTTGCCGATGCTCTCGTATCTGCCTGACTCCTGCCAAATAGAAGCAGGCATAACAACAGGAAACTGCACTTCCTGTCCGTCAATAGCGTCCATCTCTTCACGGATGATTTGCTCAATTTTGCGTGTAATTCTTTTCAACGGCATATAGGAAGAAAAAATACCATTTGCTACATACTTCATATAGCCGCCACGCACCATCAAAGCGTGGCTGTCAACGATACAGTCTGACGGTCTTTCTCGGAAACGCTCTCCGACAAGTTTTTCAAGTTTCATATAATGATACCTCCATTTTTTGCTTTTGAACACAAAAAAGCCCTAAGCCAATATTACATCAGCTTAGGGCGAACTATAAACAAGTCCGTGGTACCACCTAAATTCGGATATAATCCGCACTTTCCGGCACAGGATAAATTCCGATGCCATATCTCTGTAACGGGAGAACCCGGCAAGGCTTACTACTGTTTCAGCTCACAGCTCAAAGATGGGTTGGGCATCTTTTCAATAAAGGCTCGCACCGACCGCCTTCTCTCTGAAAATCCGAGATGCTTACTATTTCTTATCATAGCTTTTGTGTTCAATTTTTACTGTTATACCACAAAATTTGATAGATGTCAAGATTTCATCTATCAATACATAAGATATAATCAAAGAATCGTTATAAAAAATGGTGTAGTTTACGATATGAACTGCACCATTTGCTTTGCATCCCCTTACCCACAATGCACCCTCTAACTTCCAAAGGGGGTGCATTGTATTAAAATTAAAGTCATTTGCCGGCAAAGAATAATCCGAAACTTGTTATCATTGGTAACAGTTTCGGATTTTCTGTTTATATAGACACAAGGCAGGGCTGATCTCTGCCTATTTCTCTGTTTCATGCTGTGCGTTGTATTATTTTAATAGCTTTTCATAAGCAAGTTTCCCAAAATATTTGTAACTGTTTGTTGCATTGTATCTGTCACATAAATATAAGTATTCATTGTAAAGCTTACACCGGTATTGTTTACATAATATGATACAACATACCACCACTATTTTCACATGTGAAGTCATCATTTTGTTATAAAACTTGAAAAACTGAGTAAACTATAGTATAATCAAATTAATAAAAATGACGATAGCGGCAAAAATATTAAATGAGGTGATATTTTGGAAATCAACAGAGATATCTACTTAAACAGACTTATTACGAGAAAGCAAAACGGATTTATTAAAGTTATCACCGGCATCAGAAGATGCGGTAAATCCTATCTATTAAACAAAATCTTCTATAATTATTTACTGTCCGAAGGTGTAGACAAAAATCATATTATCAGATTTGCTTTTGATTCGGCAGATGATTTATTGCTTATAGACGAAGATATTTTAGATATAAGTGAGCAAAACAGAAAAGTCGATCCGAGAAAATTTATGAAATATATTTCGGGCAAGATTGTCGATGACAAAATGTATTATCTCCTACTCGATGAAGTTCAGTTGCTTGGAAATTTCGAGGCTGTATTAAACGGATATCTTAGAAAAGACAACTTAGATATTTATGTTACAGGCAGTAATTCTAAATTTCTTTCAAGCGATATTTTGACTGAATTTGAAGGTAGAGGAGATGAGATTCACATTTTGCCTTTGTCTTTTTCGGAGTTTTATTCTGCATACGACGGCAGTAAGGACGAAGCTTTTGACGACTATATGGTGTATGGCGGACTGCCTGCGGTTGCTTTAATGAAAACCGACGAACAAAAAAGCAACTACCTTATTACACAAATGAAAAATGTATATATTAAGGATATTGTCGCTCGAAATAATCTTAATTCCGATCAGGAAATCAGCGAGCTTGTTGACATTTTGGCATCGGGAATATCATCTTTAACAAACCCAAGAAAATTAGAAAACACATTCAAATCCGTTAAAAATTCTACGCTCTGCGCCTCGACTATCGATAAATATATCGGTTACTTAAAAGACTCCTTCTTGCTCAGCAAAGCAGAGAGGTATGATGTAAAAGGTAAAAAGTATATCAGCACACCTTATAAGTTGTATTTTGAAGATACAGGACTACGAAATGCCCGATTAAATTTCAGGCAAATAGAAGAATCTCATTTGACGGAGAATATCATTTATAATGAACTCAGATACAGAGGATATAATGTTGATGTCGGTGTAGTTGAGTTTAGAGAAAAGACTGACGAGGGTAAGGATATACGCAAACAGGTTGAAATTGATTTCGTAGCTAATCAAGGCAGTAAGCGTTACTATATTCAATCCGCATACAATATTCCCGATGAAGAAAAATGGAAACAGGAAACAAGGCCGTTTGATAAAACCAATGATTCATTTAAGAAAATTGTTATTGTTGAAAAGAGTATGAAACCACGCCGTGATGATAAGGGCTATCTTATGATGGGAGTAAAAGAATTTTTACTTGACGTGGATAGTTTGGAAATTTAATTTCAGCATAATAGGGAGTGTAAAATAATGTCGGATATAAAATACAACCGTGTTGATGAGGATTTACAGCAAAAAAATTATTTCTAACAGGGAAAGCTATTGGATAAACCCATATGCTTTTAAGGACGAAATGGCAGTCAAACGAAATAATGACATTGACAAAGCCAATTTATGGCGTCCGGTATTTGTTCATGATATAGAAAAAATTGGCTCTATAATAAATGTTGAGGTGCAACAAACAGAGCTTACGAAAAAAATAAAAAAAGTAGAGCATATTTGACCAAAAACCGTTAAAATGAAGATAAACACAAAACTCATCACACGGAGGTCA
>UQQT01000013.1 GCA_900543395.1 uncultured Oscillospiraceae bacterium
AAAGTCATAAAACATCACCGCTTGTAATACAAAACTTTTAGAATATTGTACCATTTAAATTTACAAAATTCAATATTTTTTTATTATTCTAAATTTAATGCATTAGTTTATCTTTAGATTTTTTGATGCTGACACATATATTTTTGGGGCGCTGTATCGTTATTGTGTTTACTACATTTTTATAGTGTTTATACACCAAAATTTCGACTCTTTTTACCACAAAACATGCTAAAAATGTTGTAATTGTAAAAAATATTTAATTTATTTAATATGCTATTGAAAATTTTGTAAATATAGTGTAAAATAGACGATGCATCTATACATTAAAGGGCGGCCGATAAAGGAATCGGCTCGGTATGCCCTGTGAAAAAAGGAGATTTTTTGATGGCAGAATTAAAAAAGCGATACGGACTGATAACCGCAATTTGTATGGTTGTAGGTATTGTTGTCGGCTCGGGCGTATTCTTTAAGGCTCAGACGATTCTGAAAGCTACGAACGGCGATATGCCTATGGGTATTCTCGCATGGATCGTCGGCGGAGCTATAATGATCGTCTGCATACTTGCGTTTTCTCTTATGGCACAGAAGTATGAAAAGGTCAACGGACTTATCGACTACGCCGAAGCGGCTGTCGGCAGCAGATATGCATATATGGTCGGTTGGTTTATGTCGACTATTTATCTTCCCACTCTTACATGCGCTCTTGCATGGCTGAGCGCACGTTATTCGCTGATTTTTGTAAACTCCGTAAATCCCGGATTCTGTGAGGATCCCGTTGCAGGTCCGGAGTGCCTTGCACTGTCGGGAATGTTTCTTGTTATCAGTTATGCGTTAAACGCCCTGTCGCCCAAGCTTGCGGGTAAGTTCCAGGTTTCGGCTACGGTTATTAAGTTCATTCCTCTTCTGCTTATGGCTGTTGTAGGATTAATTTACGGTCTTACTCATCAGTCGACGGAAGCTGCCGACACCTCCATTCTCGCGGCTAACTTTGCAACGACGTCGGGTGATTTCAGTCCGTTCTTCGGTTCGGTTGTTGCTACTGCATTCGCATACGAGGGCTGGATAATTGCCACGTCTATCAATGCCGAGCTTAAAGACGCCAAGAGAAATCTTCCCATAGCACTTATCGCCGGCGGTATTATAATTGTTTCTATTTACGTTTTCTACTATATGGGCGTCGCAGGCGTTGTCAGCGTTAACACTCTTATTGAGGAGGGTGCTACCGCCGCATATGTTAAGCTTTTCGGCGGCGTATTCGGAAATATCCTCAATCTTTTTGTCGCTGTTTCATGCATGGGCACGCTTAACGGTCTTATGCTCGGCTGTACGAGAGGACTTTATTCCGTCGCCGTCAGAGGCTACGGATTTGCAAGCGATACGTTTGCTCAGGTTGATGAAAAAACAAACATGCCCGCGAACTCGTCAATTTTCGGAGTTCTCATGTGTTCAGTATGGCTTGTATTCTTTTACGGTGCAATGCTTGTGGAAAAGCCCTGGTTCGGTCTGTTCAGCTTCGATTCCTCGGAGCTTCCCATTGTAACGCTCTACGCGTTCTATATTCCTATCTTTATAGTGTTTATGATAAAGGCTAAGGACGTAAATCCCGTTAAGCGTATCATATTCTGTACTCTTGCTACTGCGGGCTCGGTATTTATGGTATTTGCAGCGTTCTATGCGCACGGATATGTTCCGATGAAGACAGCCGCCGCTGACGGTAAATTCTCATGTCCCGTTCTGTTCTATCTTATCGTATTCGCAGTTATAATGCTAATCGGCACGTTCTTCATGAAAAAGAAAGTGCCCGCTTCGTCCGGCAAAAAGAAACAGTCTGTTAAATCGAAAAAATAAAACATAAAATAATACCGACCGAGTTAAGTGATTCGGTCGGTATTTTTTTATTTCTCGTCAATAAAGAAATCCTTGTTTTTCATTCGAACGCTTCCGAGCACGTATGTCATGCTTAAAAACGCAGCCATTTCCTCTGCGGGAACCTGCATGTCGTCGTTAAGCCATTCGATAACGGTACCCTGTATTGCGTTAATTGCAAATGTCGTAAGGTAATAACGTGAATCGGTCGGCTCATATCCGAGCTTTGAATCAGGAACGTTTTTAAGAAGCGCGTCGAGTATTTTTTTTGCAAGCTTGTTCTGACAGTCGTTCATTATAACAAATTTACAGATTTCACAGTTTGCCTTGCTGTATTCGAGAAAACGCTGTATGTACGATGTGTAGTCGCTAAGCTTATTGAACTTGAGGTCGGTTTGTATAAGTTCGTTATCTATTGCCGTGTATATTTCGTCCTGAATCTGCTCCATCATATCATATATGTCTTTATAGTAGAAATAGAACGTTGAGCGATTTATTTCGGCTTTTTGAGTAAGCTCTGTTACCGATATGTCGTTTATGTCCTTTTGTTTGATGAGTTCGAAGAGCGCATTTCTAAGCCCTTTTTTTGTTTTTTGAACACGGCGGTCGTTTGTTTTATATTTGTTGAGCCGTGCGGTCGGTCTTTCTTCGGTTACAGCCATTTTTATGCACCCTCTTTTGGACTTCTTGTTGCTTTTTAGAACTCAGCAAATACATTATAAGACATCTTTTTATTAAAATCAATACTTATGCAACAAAATTATCAAATAAATGCAAACATTATTAATATATTGTTAATAATATAACAAGTGAATAGTCCTTTTGTCTATAAAAACAGCCGAACTCATCGGCGGTACACACCCGTATGAGTTCGGCATATATTTTTTTTGATTAATTTTTAATTTCGTTCTGCTGAGCTACAAGGCTGTCTCCGCAGTAAATCTTGCGAAGCTTGGGCTTTTCGATTTTTCCGGTGGGGTTTCTCGGAATCTCGGCGAATATAATCTTTCTCGGACGCTTGTAACGCGGGAGATCAAGACAGAATTCGTTTACCTCGTCCTCTGTGAGCGTTTTGCCCTCCTTGACTTCGATTATCGCGGCGGCAATCTCGCCGAGTCTTGCGTCGGGGAGTCCTATGACGGCAACGTCCTTTACAGCGTCGTTCTTTCTTAAAAAGTCCTCGATCTGAACGGGGTAGAGGTTTTCTCCGCCTGAAATGATAACGTCCTTTTTACGGTCAACGAGGTATATGAATCCGTCGTCATCCATCTCTGCCATGTCGCCGGTGTAGAGCCAGCCGTCCCTGAGAACTTCGTTTGTCGCCTTTTCATCATGATAGTAGCAGACCATGACTCCGGGACCCTTTACGGCAAGCTCGCCGACCTCGTGAGGCTTTGCTTCGCTTCCGTCCGGCTTGACGATTTTTGTCTGCCAGCCGAAGCCCGCTTTGCCTATAGCGCCGACCTTGTCTATATTCTCAACGCCGAGATGTACGCATCCGGGACCTATTGATTCGGAAAGTCCGTAGTTCGTATCGTACTGATGATGCGGGAACACCTTTTTCCATCGTTTGATAAGGCTGGGGGGTACGGGCTGTGCGCCGATGTGCATGAGTCTCCACTGGTCGAGCTTGTAATCATCGGGATTGAGGTCGCCTCTGTCGATAGAATCGAGGATGTCCTGTGCCCACGGAACGAGAAGCCATACTATGGTACATTGCTCGTCCGAAATGGCTTTAAAAATCCATTCGGGCTTAATGCCCTTTAATATAACGGTCTTACCGCCGACAAGGAGACTGCCGAACCAGTGCATTTTCGCTCCCGTGTGATAAAGGGGAGGCATACAGAGAAATACGTCGTTCTTTGTCTGCGAGTGGTGGTTCTGCTCTGTAAGCGCGGAATGCATGAGCGCGCGGTGCTTATGAAGTATAGCCTTAGGGAATCCCGTTGTTCCCGACGAAAAATAGATAGCCGCCTCATCGTTGTCCGTGAGCTTGATATTCGGTGCTTTCGTTGAGCAGTAGCTTACTAATTTATCATAGCTTTCTGTGAACGTTGGACAGTCTGCGCCGACGTAGAGCCATGTCTTGACCCTGGGAATTCTGTCATAGATTTCTTCGACTCGTCCGGTAAATTCGGGACCGAAAACGATAGCGTCCGCGTCCGCGAGCTTAAGACAGTATTTAATTTCGTCCGCAGTATATCTGTAGTTGAGCGGAACCGCAAGTGCGCCCGTTTTGAGGATTCCGAAGTAGATAGGGAGCCACTCTATGCAGTTCATTAAGAGAATCGCAACCTTATCGCCTTTTTTAATTCCTCTTGTCAGAAGCAGATTTGCGAATCTGTTGGCTTTTTTGTTGAATTCACCCCATGTGATCTCCTGACGGTAGGTTTCATAGTTGCTCGTCTCTATAAGAGAATACTCTCTCCAAGTCATACGGCTCTGCTCCTCGAGCTTGGGATTAATCTCGACGAGCGCACAGTCGTTCGGGTAAAAATCTGCGTTTTTCTGTAAAATTTCAGTAATCGGCATAGCCTTCTCCTCCGAAAAAAATAATAAAAAACGTCCTCTGACTTAAAATCATAAGTCGGAGGACGGGAAAATCCGTGGTACCACCTCGGTTCGCCGTTTAAAACGGCCTCATGGATACAGGATGAAAACATCTGTATATCCGTTTGCTGTAACGGGCAAACCCGGTATAGCCTACTGAAACGTTCGGTATACGGCTCTCGGGATGTATTCGCAAATGATTATCACTGCTGTCTTGCACCTAACGACAGCTCTCTGCAAGCTTTAATCAAGGCTACTTTTTCCCGGTCAACGCCTGTGGCGGTATTAAAAAGATTAAACTAACTATATCATTCTTTTTTAAGAATGTCAAGTATTATTTTATTTGAGGCTTGTAACACTCGATAATTTCCGCCGAATCAGCCGAAACGGTGAATTTGCCCTTACAGCAGTCGGGAATTAAGAAATAATCGCCGGTCTTTACGTCTTTCGAATACTCTTCGGATGTAATTATTGCTTCTCCGCTTGTGACAACGTATACGCATGCGCCTTTGTCGAACGTAAATTTTCCGCACGAGAGCGTAACCTTTCTCAATGCGAAGCTCGTCGTAATGTCAGAATCTATGAAAGACTGATATTTGCATCCGTCTTTTTCATAAATTGTTTTGCCTGCAAGGGGCAGGGGATAGCGTTTGTTCATATCGAAGCACGACAGTGCGATATCCTTATCGAGTCCTAAGTACATCTCCCTGTCGGAGAGTCTGTAATCTCCGCACCAGCGTTCGGGCTGAATCGTGAAATCGGTCGGCTCCTGAACCTCGAGCAAAAGACAGCCGTAACCTATCGCGTGAACCATGTTCGCCGGAATATAGATAACGTCGCCGGTCTTTACATCGTAGCTTTCGAGCAGCTCCTCCATTGCGGATTTATCCGTTTCGCTTAATTCGACAGCCTTTTTAAGCTGTTCAAGGGTTGTGCCTTTTTTGAATCCGTAGTAAATTTTCGCGCCCGGACGGGTCGCCAGAATCGTCCAGCACTCCTCCTTGCCGTAAGGGGAGTTGAAATGTTTTCTTGAAAAGCCCTTATCGGGATGAGTCTGAACGGGGAGACGGATTGCCGAGTCGAGAATTTTCGTAAGCACACCGAGGTCGTCTCTGTCTCCGAGAAGCTCTTTTTTATAAGTATTGAGAGCGTCGTTTAAGTACAGATCGCTGTCCTTTATTTTTGAAACGCCCTCGTACGGGTCTGCGCTTCCCTCGTTAAGAGCCGTAACGGACGAAACGACCCACTCCTCGGGATAGTTCGAGTCCTCGGAGTCGTCGGAGAAAAACTGCGAGAACAGCTTTCCGCCCTTATAAACCCTCCATACTCTGTTTTTTTCAAAGAATACGGGATAATCGTAAAACATTATTTATTCACCTTGATATTTTATTAAATTCTGCGCTTCGTTTATATCCTTGAATATTCCCGAAGCGACGCCCGCGGTGAGAGCCGCGCCGAACGACGCCTCCTCGCTGTGAACGGGGATTTTTATTTCGCATCCGAATTTTTTTCCGGCAATGCGTTTGAGCGGTTCATTTTTTCTGATTCCGTTGCCGCTGCCGACAAGCGACGCGCACCTGTTTTTGGAGGATAAGAACATATTGTAAAGCTCGTCGGTCATGCCGTTTAAAATCGCAAGAGCAATATCGCCGAGTGTAAAATTACTCTCCGAAATGTTCGTTATCGAGCCTCTGACGGTCGGGTCTGAGCGCGTACCGCAGAAGCGTGTGTCTGCGATAAGGTCGGTCGCGGTTTTTGTTTTCAATATTTTATCAATGACGGGATATGCGTTTTCTCCCGTGACGGAGGATATGAGCTTTTCCAGCAGTGAGAAAGCTCTGCCTCCGCACAAAGCCGCGCCGACTGCGAGATATCTTTTGCCGTCGAGCGGACGTATTTCTATTAAATCGCCGCCGTCAGCCGAGTCTGTCGTAAACGATATCTGACTGCCCGTACCGACGTTTAACAGCGCGCCGTTTCCTCTGACGGAGCCTAAAAAGCTTGCCTGATTGTCGCCTATCGCACAGCATACGGGCGTTTTGCCTTTGTAATATCCGACGGTTTTAAAATCAGCAGTAACACAGGGGAGCCGGGGATTATCTATTGTAAACGAATTCGTTTTCACGTCGAATTTTCCGAGTGAGCCGGCGTTTGATATGTGCGTTTTAACATTTGTTTCACCCGTAAGGCGCATTGCTGTATAATCGCCTATCGTGACAAGCTTTGCCGTGTTTTCGGGAATTAAAGAGTTTAATTCGTTATAATAATCCGTTGCGAGTCCGTAGCCTGCGGGCGCGCCGAACTGCTTTGAATATGTCGAATTTTTATAAGGCAGATCGGCTCTTGCATCCTGCCATATGTACAGCGGGCTTAATGCGTTCGCCGAAGAGTCGACATACAAAATTCCGTGCATCTGATTGGAAATTCCGATAGCCGATATATTTTCGTCGTAAATTTCGGACAATATCTCTTCAATTGTCGAATATATTTTCTCACACGACTGGATTTTTTCCCAGCTTTTGTCCGTTTTAATAAACGAGTCGTTAGACTTTGTTACGCTTTTTAATATTTCTCCCGTTTCAGAATCCGCGAGAACGGCGCATATGCTTGTCGTGCCGATGTCAAGTCCGATTAAATGCATTTATATCTCCTTACATGCTCGTTGAGCCGGGGTCAAGTCTCTTGATTATATCCTGCTGAATAGCGGGCGAGAGGTCGAGGAAGTTTACGAATGTACCGTGAATTCTCATTATATAAACTCCGCTCGGCGCGTATTTCTTCGGGTTTGCGAGCACCTTTCTTAATATTTCCGCCGTCGTAACGTTTACGTAAAGATAGAACGGCGAAACGTCGCTGTTGAGGGGATTGAAGAACAGGGGTTTTACAATCCTGTCTCTGAATTCGAGTCCCTTGCCCTCGTAGGATTCGGCTTTAAAATACTTGGGGTCGACTCCGAGGTGGGAGGCGTAGCCGCCGCACATCTTGCAGAACGGGAGCTTCATATTCGAGAGCATGCGGAATCCGAGTCCGTTCTCCGCGCTGCCGTAGAGCGGGTCAACGCCGTAGCCGAGCATGTCTCTCGACGCTCTGCCGTCGGGTGTCGCGCCGACCCAGTAGCCGTAGAGCAGATGAGTGGAGGGGCTTGAAAAATCGGGGCGGAAGCTGTTGCCCAGATAATTCTTTGCATTTGATACCATATCGGCGGTCTTAGAAGCGATTTCTGCGGCTTCGCCGTCGATTTTTTCAATGTTATTACCGAATTTACCGGCGGAGAGCAGAAAGTCGTGAAGCTCACCGTAACCCTCGAAATTCTTATTGAGAGCATCTACGAGAACATCCTCGTATTCGGGCTTTTCGCTTAAAATCTTATCAATGGCGGCAAAGCAGTCCGCAATAACTGCGGTGCCGTGGATAAGACATCCGCTTCCGTTATACTTTGTTCCCTGACGGTGAATGTCGCGGGTGTCGATGCCGTTATCCATACCGCCCATGAAGCAGGAGAGGAACGGAACTCTTAAATTTGAAACGGATTTAGAAGCGTTGTTTGCCGCCTTCGCCATTTCATCTACAAAGAATTGAACGTTTTTATAGAAGTTTTCGCGTATATGTTTAAGGTCGCTCTTTTCGATATCGGCAAGCTTTTTGCCCGTTACAGTCGAATATCCGCCGGTGAGAGTGAGCTCGAGAATCTTGGGCAGGTTAAGCCAGCTGTTTGTAGTATTCGCGTTGTCCTTGCCCATGATGAGGGGTTCCTGACAGCCTGCGATTGCGATATCGGGAAGATCCTCCTTATCTACTCCCTTAGCCGAAAGAACTTCGAAAAGCGAGTCGTCGTTGAACAGCGACGGAGTGAGAACGCCGGGGGAGAAGAAGAAACGTCCCATCTCCTCATAGAGCTTTTCGGGGGTATTCTTATGAAGCTTAACGGAAAGAATAGGCTGGGGGAGGTTCATGTCGTAGTATGCGTCGAAAAGTGCGTAAGTAGTTTCGTTCGTAAGGTCGTTTCCGTCAACGTCGCGTCCGCTTACTATTACGTTCTGCGAGATAGCCCAGCTTCTGTCCGCAACATTGAAAAATACAAGAAAATGCTTGAAAAGCGCCGCCGTCATTTCGCGGGAAAGTCCGTTTCTGTACGGCTCGAAAATTCTGTCCGCGTTGCCTACTGAGAATGCGAACGGGTTCGGCGTCTGTTCAAGACACATTATCTGCCACATGAGCAGGAACGACTGAATCGCCTCATAGAGATTTTCTGCGCCGTGCGCGGGTACCTTTTCGAGCGTTTCAGCCATTAATTTAAGCTGTGCTTTTCTCTCGCCGGACGCGGTTTTCATCTGTTCAAGCGCGATATTTCTGTATCTGTCTGCAAGCACGAGCACGCTTTCGAGAGCGACGGCGAACGCCTTATATCCCTCTCCTTCTTTTTTATTAAGAGAGTTGATCATCTCTTTTACGCCGTGCTTTAACGCGTATCTGTAATCGGGAATAAGATGTCCCGTTACCTGCTCGACGAAAAATACAACCTCGCTTGTGTAGCTTTCACAGCCGGCGTATGTTTTCGTCAGGTCTTTAACGTATTTTGTCTGTGAAAATTCGTTTCTAACCTTTTCTATACGCTCCTTTGTGAATTCCTCATTCGGCTCGATATCTCCGAAAACCGCGGATGGGTCGCAGTATCCGCAAAATTCCTCAACCTTGAACGAGGGGTTGATAAGCGCGTAGCTTCGTGCGAATCCGTCGTCCTGCGTTCCCGCAAAAACGCGGTCGTCCTCTATGTAAAGAGGAATACGCGATACGATTTCCTTTAAAATAAGGGCTTTTTTCATCTCCTCGCCGTAGGAGGCGTATTTTTTGTCAAGCTCGCATCCCATTTCCGTTGCGAGGAACCAGCCGTCGAGACGGTTTTTGCTTCTCTCCGTTTTAAACAGAGACTTGGCCATTGACGTGAGCTTTTCGCTTGTGTAAATATCGGTAAACATCTTATTTTCTCCTTTACGTTTTTATGATATTGAATCCGCTGTCTTTAAGAGCGGCGGTGAAATTATTGAATAATTCGTCGGAAACGAAGCCGTCCGTTATCTCATATGGGGAAGTCCATTTGTCCTTTCCGAATTCGTGATATTTTAATACCTCGAATGTCGCCCGGCTTTTATCCGTATTTTCAAAAAGCTTTATAAAGCCTGACGAATCGGTGTTTACATGATTTATAAGCGGGATTCGTATATGAAGCTGCGAGCGTATTTTTAAAAGCTTCATTATGTTTTCAACCGTTGTATCGTTGCGTACGCCCGTCCACTTTTTATGCTCCTCGGGGTCATAATGCTTTAAATCGACTATAAGGAAGTCGATAAGAGGCGATAATTCGCAGAGTCTCGGGTGAGAGCCGTTGTTTTCTATCGCCGTATTAATGCCGTTTTCATGAAGAAGCGTAAGCGTTTTCTTAAGCTCATCAAACTGAAGCGTGGGCTCTCCGCCCGTAAAGGTTACTCCGCCGTTGTCGAAAAACATCATACGGCTTCTCACAGCCTCGTCGAGTATTTCCTCGGGTGCCATCTCCCTGTCCTTTGAATTCGTACCCGCCATGCTTTCCGGATTCGAGCACCATTTACAGCGGAAATTGCAGCCCTGCGTGTGGTAAACGAGTCTGTTTCCGGGTCCGTCCTGCGAATAGTTGAACCCTTTTTGCAGAATTTTCATATATATATCACTGCTTTATATATTTTATCAAGTAAATTATACAATTATAATATGTCAATGTCAATTGATTAGAAAAAATAACGGAGCCGAAAAACGGCTCCCTGAAATATTTTAATTGACCGCCGCAGCTTCTACGCCGGACTCCATTTGTTTAAGTCTCTGCGCGTCGGCTTTCGTAAAATTAAGCCTCTCCGACTCCACGACGAGCGGTCGGTGCATAACACGTTTGTTGATCGAAAGTATGTACTCGCCTATAAATCCGATGAAGAAAAGCTGAACGGCTCCGAGGAACAGCATGCCTATAAGAATCGGCGCTGTGCCTGCGGGGAAGCGATCCCAGTACATGCATTTCAGAATAAGATAAATAACGCCTATTATAAAGCTTAATATTCCGACGCCCACGCCTGCAAACGTCGCAAGTCTCAGTCCGATTTTCGTATACGATGTAATGCTGAGCATTGCCGCGTCGTAAAGAGAATAGAAGTTGTTGTGCGTTTTTCCGGCTCTGCGCTTGGGCTGTTCGTAGGGTATTTCCTTACGCTCGAAGCCCAGCTCCGCAACGATTCCGCGCATGAACGGAATCGGGTCGTCAAGCTTTCTCAAAACCTCGATAAACGCTCTGTCGTAGAGCCCCGAACCCGTAAAGTGCTCAATCTGCTCAACGTCGGACATCTTCTTGATAAGCTTGTAATAGCAGGTGCGAAGGAAACGCATAATCGGGTTTTCCTTGCTTGCGGTCTTGATTCCTATTACTATTTTATATCCGTTTTCCCACTCTGCGAGGTATTTCGGTATAAGGTCGATGGGATCTTGGAAATCACAGCACATCTGAATAACGCAGTCGCCCGTTACCTGTAAAACGCCGTAGTAGGGGGAGTTGAACTGACCGAAATTCCTTGCGTTGAATATAGCCTTGATATGCTCGTTTTTAGAGCAGATATCGCGGAGCTTGTCTCTCGTTCCGTCGCGTGAATCGTTGTCGATAAAAACAAGCTCATAATCGTATTTGTTATTAAGCTGATTTTCGAACATGTCGGCGATAGCTTCGCTCATGGGAACGACGTTTTCATTTTCATTATAACACGGAATAAGTACGCTTACTTTTTTCATTTTGAATTCATCCAATCTATGGTTCTTCTTACGCCGTCCTCGAATGTAAGCGAGGGGGCGAAGCCCGTATCCTTTTGAAGAGCGGAAATGTCGGCGGCAAGATACATTACCTGATTTTCGTTATAGGGAAGGTCGCCTATGCCGATTTTCAGTTCGGGATTTACGGTGTCGCGCATTGCTTTTATGTAGTCGCAAAGCTGTCTGGGCTGTCCGCTTCCTAACGGGTAAACGGCGCCGTCTCTGCCCTTTTCACCTATAAGCCTGAACGCCTGCGCCGCATCGTCGCAGTGCAGGAAATCCCATGTCTGCTCCGCTTTCGTAAACGGCGCATATTCGCCCTTGAGCATTTTTGAAAGGCTTGACATGATTATCGAATTCGGGTTGCCCTTCTGCCCGAATACGCTTAAAATTCTGACCCAGCAGTGGCGGATTCCGAGCTGTGAAGCGTAAAGACGGCTTAACCTGCCCGATGTGTATTTTGCAATGCCGTAGCCTGTTACCGGATTTGCATGCGTGTCGGGCGTGAGCTTTTCGCCGGTCTCGCCGTACTCAGCCTGCGAGCCTGCGCCGACGAAGCATTCGCATCCCGTTTTACCTGCAAGCGTAACCGCGTCAAGCGTGTATCTGATGTTGTCCGACTGCATGTATGCGGCGTTTCTGTCGCCGCCGAAAGTGCCCAGCCATGCGAAGTGGTAAAGCACGTCGCACTTTTCGGTGATTTTACCGGCTGTTTCCTTTAATTCCGAGATATCCGCGTCAATCGCCGTTACAAGCGGACTTTTGAAAAACTCGTCGTTTTTTTCCTCGCCCGGGCGGCAGAGCGCGTAAACCTCGATATTATTTGAAATTAAATTTCTGATAAGAGCGGAAGCGATCATTCCCGTCGCCCCCGTTACAATTGCTCTTTTCATAAAAAATTATTCCTCCGTCAGCGGGATAAACATTATCTTTTCAAGCTCCTCTCTCGGCAGGAAAGGAGCGAGATCCTCAAGAGGCGCTGATACGAGCGTTCCGTCGGGAAGCTTCTTCGTTGCGGACTTAGGCTCGAATTTCTGTTGAGCGTCGACAATAATTTCGCAGAAAGCGTAACCGTCGGTATTAAGCGTTTTTTCTATCATTTCGCCGAGATCCGCGGTTTTTTCGCATTTATAATACGGAATGCCGTACGCGGGAACGAGCTTTGACATGTCGGGGAAGCTTAAATCATGAGAATCGTAGCCGACGCCGACGAGCGGTTCGCCGAAAAAGTTTTTCTGCGACTGACGGATAGAATGATATCCGCCGTTGTTTATCATGAATATTTTAATCGGGAGCTTGTTCTGAACGATGGTCTGAAGCTCCTGTATGTTCATCTGAATACTGCCGTCGCCGGTCACGTTTATGATGTCCTGACTGTGGTCCGCGACGCATGCTCCGATAGCTGCGGGAAGGTCGTAGCCCATGGAGGCGATTGCCGAATTTATGATGAATCGCTGGTCTTTCTTAATAACGTAGCCGTGGCTTCCGACAACGCACGCGGAGCCGTTGCCGACTACGGTTATCTGTCCCTCGTTAAGGCGCGAGGACAGCTCCTTTATAAATGCGTAGACGTTGCAGGGCGTAACCTGTTCGTAGTGCTTTTTCTGTACGACAGGATAATCTCTCTTCCAGTTCTGACAGCATTCAATCCATGCTTCGCCCTTAAAAAGCTTTTCGTCCGAAAGCTTTTTGTCAAGCTTTGAAAGAAAATCCTCAGCGTCCGCCCATATCGGCATGTCGGGGTTGACGGTGGGCTTTTTAAGCTCTTCCTTATCGACGTCGACAACGATTTTTTTCGCCGCGCGCGCCCATGTCTGATAGTTATAGCCTACCTGACGGATGCTTAATCTGCTGCCGACGGAGAGGAGAAGATCGGAGTTCTGAATCGCGAAGTTTCCGGGGCGGTCGCCCATGATTCCCGCTCTGCCGACGTATAGAGGATGCTCGTCCTCTATGCAGTCTATCGAATCCCAGCCGGTTACGACGGGAATATTGAGTTTTTCAATAACGCTTCTGAATTCGTCGAACGCGCCCGCTATGCGTATGCCGTTGCCTGCGTTGAATACGGGACGCTCCGCCTTTTTGATAAGCTCAATAATCTCGTCGAGCGTTTTATCGTCTGTTTCGGGCGGGAGAACCTCGTCGTTCTCTCCGTCATAAGGGTAAAGGTCGTCTGTGTCGACATATGCGCCCTGAATGTTGAGAGGTATGTCGAGCCAGCACGGACCGGGTCTGCCCTGCTGAGACAATTTCAAAGCCTTTTCGAGACAGTAACGTATTTTATTCTTATCCGTTACCATTTCGCAGTATTTTGTCATGCAGTCGACGGCTTTTGTAATGTCGAACTCCTGGTCGCCCATCGCTCTGATGCCGAGTCCAGTGCTTCTCGCGGTCGTGTCGTATCGAACCTGACCGGATATTACAAGCATGGGAATCGAGTCGAGCCATCCGCCGACAACGCCCGTTATCGCGTTAGTTCCGCCCGGACCCGTCGTTACGACGAGAGCCGCTATTTTATTATGAATTCTTGCATACGCTTCGGCGGCGATTGCGCATGCCTGCTCATGGTGCTGATATACGCAGTGCATGCCTTTCTGATGTCCGAATGCGTCGTTTAAGTGCATTGCTCCGCCGCCTGTTACGGTAAACGTTGTGTCAATACCGTGATCTACGAGAAAGCCGGAAATATAGTCCGAAACTTTTATTTTCATATCGTTAATCAACTCCGTTCCGATTGATTATGAGTTTACTGCCTCGGTAATACATTCTGCCATGTAATCTATCATTTCGTCCGTCATGCCGGGGTATACGCCGACCCAGAACGTGTCGTTCATAATTCGGTCGGTATTCGTAAGCTCGCCGACGATTCTGTAACCCTCGCCCGTTTTTCTCATCTCGTCGAAGCAGGGGTGCTTCGTAAGATTTCCCGCAAAGAGCATGCGCGTCTGAACGCCGTGCGACTCGACGTATTTAACAACGTCGTTTCTGCTTACGCCGTCCTTGCATGTAATAAGGAATCCGAACCATGACGGACGCGAGTTTTCGCACGCCTCGGGGAGAATCACCTTATCTGCAATCGGCTCGAGCGCCGCGCGGAGTCTGTTGAAGTTATGAATTCTTCTTTCTACGAAAGAGGGGAATTTTTCAAGCTGTGCGCATCCGACAGCCGCCTGAAGATCGGTTGCCTTAAGGTTATATCCGAAGTGTGAATAAACGTATTTATGGTCGTAGCCGAGCGGAAGCTCGCCGTACTGCTTGTCGAATCTGTGACCGCAGAGGTTGTCCACGCCCGAGGGACACATGCAGTCTCTGCCCCAGTCGCGGACAGAGCGCATGATTTTATTTAAAAGGGGATCGTCCGTGTAAACGGCTCCGCCCTCGCCCATGGTCATATGGTGCGGGGGATAGAATGACGACGTGCCGATATCGCCTATTGTGCCTGTAAATTTAGTCTCTCCGTTTATCGTGTACTGCGAGCCGAGCGCGTCGCAGTTGTCCTCTACGAGCCAAAGTCCGTGCTTGTCACAGAATGATTTGACTGCCGAGAGGTCAAACGGGTTGCCGAGAGTATGGGCAATCATAACGGCTTTTGTTTTGTCCGAAAGCGCATTTTCGAGCATTGAAACGTCAATGTTGTACTGAGGTATCGTAACGTCGACGAATACGGGAACCGCGCCGTACTGAATCATCGGAGTAACGGTCGTCGGGAATCCGGCCGCGACGGTTATAATTTCGTCGCCTCTTTTAACCTGTCTGCCGCCGAGCAGGGGAGAAGTAAGCGTTGCGAATGCGAGAAGATTCGCGCTCGAACCCGAGTTTACGAGTGAGCAGAAGCGTACGCCGAGATATTTCGCAAGTTCTTTTTCGAATTTATCGGTATATCTGCCTGCGGTGAGCCAGAATTCCAGTGCGCTGTCAACGAGATTTACGGCTTCCTTTGAGTCGTAGACTCTTGAAGCGTAGGGAATTCTCTGTCCGGGTACAAACTCTTTTTTCTGATTGTGGTATTTGTCAAAATAGTCGGCTACCGCGTCGAGTATAGCCTGTTTTGCCTTTGATTGTTCGTCCATGTTATACCTCTTTATATAATGAAAATAATGTTTTATTATTAATTACAATATTTATAATCACTTATAGTCCGAAGAATTCGGTGATCTGCTTATCGAGCATATCCGGAACGCCGCCGCCCGAAGCCCATACCTTAGTCCATTCGACGGTTTTTTCGACAGCGAGTTTTGCGCTCCATACGGGGGACCAGCCGAACGTCTTTTTAAGAAGCGAGCAGTCGAGCTTTAGGAAATTCGCCTCGTGAGGGCCGTCCTTTTTAAGACATTTGAACGTCTGCCCGTCTCCCCAAGCTTCGCAGAATATCGTCGCAAGTTCGCCCGTAGTAAGACAGTCGGAGTCGTTGGGACCTACGTTGTAATAACCTTGAAGCGATTTATCCTCATACTGTCTTTCGGCAATCATAAGATATGCGTTGAGAGGTTCGAGAACATGCTGATACGGACGTGTCGAATTAGGATTTCTTACAATAATATCCTCACCCTTTACGGCGGCGCGTACGCAGTCGGGGATTATTCTGTTGTCCGCAAAGTCTCCGCCTCCGATAACGTTTCCCGCCCTTGCGGTGGAAACCGCAATGCCCATTGAGTCAAGGAATGAGCTTTTATAGCTGTGCGTTACAAGCTCGGAGCACGACTTCGAATTTGAATACGGGTCGTAGCCGTCGAGAGGCTCGTTTTCCCTGTAGCCCCAGCACCATTCGTTATTTTTATAAACCTTATCGGTCGTTACGTTTAAAACGGACTTGACGTTTTTCGAAAGTCTTACGCATTCGAGGATATTTACGGTGCCCATGACATTGGTTTCATATGTGTATTTAGGCTGTTCGTACGACGTAATGACGATAGGCTGAGCCGCAAGATGGAAAACTATCTCGGGATCGCACTCGTCGAACGCCTTTTTCATCGCGTCGAAATCGCGTACGTCGCCTATAACGGAATTTATTTTACTCTCAACGCCCGAAATCGAGAAAAGATTGGGGTTCGTCGGTGGAGTTAGGGAGTACCCCGTGACCTCGGCGCCTGCCTTTACGAGAATCGCGGTAAGCCAGCTTCCCTTGAATCCGGTATGCCCGGTTACAAAAACTCTTTTTCCTTTATAGAAACTAAGATCTGCCATATATTCTTCCTCTTGTTTTCTTAAAATCAGTCCCAAACCTTCCAGGGAGCCTCGCCCGAAGCCCAAAGCTTTTCGAGCTTCTGTTTATCTCTCAGCGTATCCATGCACTGCCAGAAACCGTCGTGCGGGTAAGCCATAAGCTCGCCCAGCTGTGCGCAGTGCTCGAGCGGATATTTTTCGAATACTGTGTCGTCGCCCTCGATAAAGTCGAATATCTCGGGGTTGAGAACCATGAATCCGCCGTTGATGCATCCGCCGTCCTGCTGGGTTTTTTCTCTGAATTCGGTTATCTGAGAATTCTCGCCTATATTAAGAACGCCGAAACGCGCGGTTAGCTGAATTGACGTAAGAGTGGCAATCTTGCCGTGCTTTTTGTGAAAATCGAGAAGAGCGGGGATATCGACGTTTGAAACGCCGTCTCCGTATGTAAGGAAGAACGGTTCGTCGCCAATATAATCCTTAACTCTCTTGACTCTGCCTCCGGTCATCGTGTTAAGTCCCGTGTCAACGAGCGTGACCTTCCACGGTTCGGAGAAATTCGAGTGAACGGTCATTTTTCCGCCGTCTGTAAAGTCGAACGTGATGTCGCTTCTGTGCAGGAAGTAGTCGGCGAAGAACTCCTTTATTACGTGCTGTTTGTAACCGCAGCAGATAACGAAATCGTTATATCCGTAGTGTGAATAGAGTTTCATGATGTGCCAGAGAATCGGCATGTCGCCTATCTGAATCATGGGCTTGGGGATAAGGTGGCTCTCCTCGCTGATTCTGGTTCCGAAGCCTCCGGCTAAAATTACAACTTTCATATTAAGCGTCCTTTCTTACAGAATGTAATTGTAAAGTATGGAGCATATCGCGCACGCGCCGTACATTATCGCATATACTTCGATCATGCCGATATAATATATTTTTTCGAATATTCTTAAAAACGCGTTGTCCTTGTCGTTCGGTATCGGCTTAAACTTCTTTATAATAAGAAGAATAATGAATACCGCAAGCGAAATAAGACTGATTACCGCGCCTGTTTTAAGACCGTGGGGGAGGAACGTAAGCTCGACTGTGTTTTCGCCTTTTTCGAGCTTAACGGCAAGAAAGCTTCCCATAGCGTAGTTAAGTTCGGCTTCTTTTCCGTTAACCTTGCATGTCCAGCCCGGATCGTCGTTGACGGGCAGGAAAAGATATTCGCCGTCGGAATCCGCCGTCGCCTTTGCGGTAAGACTTCTTGCTCCCGTCGTAACGTCCGCGTGCGGATGCTCTTTTGAGCAAAGCTCGCCGAGCTTTGTATAATCCGCCTGTCCCGACGTAAGTTTAAGCCAGTCGCCGATATCTTTCCACTGACCGACTGTTACCGTCAGCTCCTCGTCCTCGAAAACTCCGAGGTCGAGCATGCCGTTGAAGAAGTTGTTGGGGTATCTGTAATTCGCCTTTGAACCGAAGTAGGTAAGGTCGAGCGTTTTGTCGTTTAACGAAATCTGTAAGCTTCCGTTGGATACCTTTCTGCCCTTGGCGGTTTCGACGTTTAAGTAGACGTGGCGTCTGCCCTCGACTTTTATATTCATTTCGTAAACGCCTGTTCCGTCGGCGCTTGATGAATCCGTTGAGAATGTCTTTTCGTCGGTTGTTATGAGGTCGCCCTCGCCGCCGAGAGCCTTGAACAGCTCGTTGGTCGATACGAACGGGTCGTCGTTTGCGACTATGTCGGTGCTTACGAAATCCTCGTTTACGATAAGTCCGACAGGGAGAGTGTAATTATATGAATAGAGCTTCGAATCGCCTGCGCCGTACATGTAAGTGTATTCGTCCGGATCGAGGTCTTTTTTCGAGAACGTGTATTTTATGTTGAGAAGCGCGTCCGAGAGGAGAGTTCCGGAGTTGTCGAGAACGCGGGTGTAAACCTGCGAATAGCCGAGCGCACGCATGGAGGTCGTCAAGTCCTCTGAAACAAGGTGCGTGAAGTTCGACATCGCGGGGAATTTGAAGAACATCGGGTAGTTGCTGTTTAAGTATGTGTCGTGATCCTTGATTCGCGTGAGATTGTCGTTTTCGAGGTTCAGATCCTCGGATATAGCGTTTGCGCGGTCGACAAATGTAAGCGAATACATCGGAAGCACGCCGTCCTTATTCGAATTCGTACCGATGGAAACGTCCGCACACATTCCCGTCTCCGCAATCATGAATAAAGATACGAGAACACAGCCGATTTTTTTATTTTTAATCGTGAGCGCGAATACGTACGAAACGAGCATTAAGAAGAATGCGATCGAAATGTACATTCCCGCGTTTTCCGTAAAGATATAACGGTATGTAAGTCCCTCGACGGCGTCCTTGTGTTCGTACGCCTTAAAGTACATGAGTAATACGCCCGCCGCGCCCGAGATAACGGATATAATCACGGGAATGACCGTTTTTTTGCCCGAGAAAAATTCTATCGCGCTGCCCGAATGTATGCAGTACGCCGCCGCGCACACAAGTATAAACGAGAGCATGTAGAGATATCTCAGCGGAAATCCGACATATGAGCCGACGTGCCATATTAAATTGATATTCTCAAACAAAGCGGGCAGGAGAAGCACGAGCAGGCTTAATGTGAAGAAAATTGATTTTTTCTTGTTATGCGAGAAGTTTACGAGCAGAACTATGAACATTGCCCATAAAACCGCGCTGCCGACAAATAAAAGAGCGTATTTTACATTGGGGTACGTGTTTGTCGCTTTCAGAATTTTCAAAAGCGTGTCGAGCGTAGTTTCCTCGCTCTTTATCGAATATCTCGTCGAGCCGAGCATGTAGTATACGGTCGGAACCGTTATGACGGCTGACATTGCCAGCGACAGAACGCTTGTTATACCGAATCTTATAATTGCGGTTTTGCGCGTTTCCTTCGGCTGAATGAACATCATATAGAGTCCGCCGACGAGAAGCAGGAACAGGAACAGCATGTACGCGATGTACAGCGAGAGCGTCAGCGAGTACGTAAGGATGAGAACGTACGGCCACCATTTGCCCGTATCGCACATGTACATGAATGCCAGTACGATAAACGGGAGCATAAATGCCGCGTCTATCCAGCCCATGTTTGTGTAGTAAATTATGATAAACGAGCTTAATGCATAGCACAGCGAGAGGAAAACCTGCCAGAATGACGGAATTTTAAACTTCTTTCTAAGGAAGAAAAGCATACTTTCCGCCGCCATGACGATTTTAAAAATAAGCAGGAATGAAATTCCGTTGACAATGCCGTCTCTGGGAACAATGAGACTGAATATTATCTCCCACGGCTTTAAAATATAAAATCCCGTGGTGAGTATCTGCGCACCCGCCGCAGTCTCCCAGTTGAACATCAGCGACAGCTTTCCGCCGCTTCTTAGGTAGTCCCAGAAATATGTATAGTTGGAAATTGTCTGCTGAACCATGTCGTCGCATACGACGCTGCCCGAGCCGAACGGGAATATGCCGTTTACAGCATAGATAACGAGCATGAATACGACTGCAAAAAGTCCCGCCGCCGCATAAGGAGCGGCCGCACGCAGCGACGCTTTTTTATCCTTTTGAGCCAAGAAAGCCACCTCAATTATTTAAATACATAATAAAACAATGTAAGTTTATCACATAATTATCTTTTAGTCAAGAAAGGTTACTGTTCTGTTACTTTTTTCGTCAAAAATAAATGAAAAAAATCGTACTTGTAATTTTTTTGACGATATGATATATTAAAAAAAGAAAAAACAGGAGGGATGATTTTTGGTCAGCGTTATTATACCGATTTATAATAATAAGGATTATCTTAACGCGTGCGTCGACAGCGTAATCAATCAGACGTACCGCGATATCGAAATTCTGCTCGTCGACGACGGCTCGACCGACGGAAGCGAGAAAATGTGCGACAAGTACGCTCAAATCGATTCGAGAATAAAAGTCATACATAAGAAAAACGGCGGACTTGCCGACGCGAGAAACGCGGGTATCGACGCGGCCGGGGGCAATTATTTGTTTTTTATCGACAGCGACGATACGATTGAAAAGGACTGCATAGAGGTTCTTTATGATCTTATCGTTTCGACGGATTCGGATATGTCGCTGGGCGAGGTTTATTACGTTGACGAAAACGACGAACCTATCGAAAAACACAACAGAACGTCACCTGTTGTTGACGAAGTCGTCACCCCGAGAGAATATATCGAGAAGCTCATGCTTCCGACGTCGAATTTTTACTGCAACGCGTGCGGTAAAATATTTAAAAAATCCCTTTTTGATTCGATCCGCTACCCGGTCGGACGTATTCATGAGGACGAGGCGGTAATTCACGAATTAGCGTATAACTGCAAACGAATCGCGATTGTAAAACGTCATTTTTACCATTATTTCAAACGCGGAGAGGGTATTACCGCGCAGCCTTTTTCCAAGAAAAGCATAGACAGAAACGAAGCTTTTTACGAAAGATGCAAGTTCCTTTACGAACACGGAATGGAGGATCTTGCGTGCGAATTTGCACTTAAACAGCTTGAATTATCCTATTTCCTTGTCAGAAAAGCCGTAAGACTCGGCGTCTTTGATAAAGAAGTAGGCAAAAGACTTACTAAATATTTTAGGTATGAATACAAAATTTGTAAAAATACAAACTTTCCAAAAGATGATAAGGGCTTTAGATTTATAATAATCTGGCAGTCGTTATCCGTTAATTCTTACGCATGGTATTTTAAAAAATTCGGACTGAAAAAAGAAAAACAAGCGGAGGCACAGCAATGATAAGCGTTATAATTCCCGTATACAATGTAGAAAAGTATCTTGAAAACTCTGTAAAAAGTGTACTTGCTCAGACGCTCGGAGATTTTGAGATTATTATGGTTGACGACGGTTCTTCCGATAACAGTCCTGCAATTTGCGATTCTCTTGTTGAAAAAGACAGCAGAATCCGTGTTATTCACAAAAAAAATGAGGGTGTTTCCGTTGCAAGAAACACGGGACTTGACGCGGTAAAGGGCGATTATATCTTTTTTATGGATTCGGACGACCTTATAACCGAAAATTGTTTTGATGTCCTTATGACCGCGTTAAAATCAAACGACGCGGATATTGCTATGGGAAATCTTTACTATACAAGAGAGGATGGTTCGCCCATAGAAAAATTCAACGCAATGTCTCCCGTAAAAGACGAGGTCATGACAAATATAGATTTCCTTAAAAAGCTTACTATGCTTTCTTCGCAGTTTTACTGCATTTCATGTAATAAAATCTTTAAAACAAAACTGTTTGACGGAATCAGATATCCTGTCGGAAAAATAAACGAGGATGAGGCGACAATTCATAAAATCGCATATAATGCAAAAAAAATTGTAAGCGTAAATCAGCCTCTTTACAATTATATTAAACATCCGGGCAGTATAACTACAAAGCAGTTTACACTGAAAAACCTGGACAGAGAGGACGCGTTTTATTCGAGAATTAAGTTTTTACAGGAAAAAGGGCTTGACGACATAGCCGAAGATACTGCGTTTTTTGCGTTAAAAGTGGCTCCGCTGACCATGCAGAAGCTTTATCTTTCCGGATTGTACACGGATGATGTCAGAAAAAAACTTAATGAGATTTTCAATTTTGAGTATGATCTTTGTAAGGATAAACATTTCCCGGTGAAACTTATACCTTTAAAAATAATTCTCAATATTATTACGACAAAACCGGATGTTTATATGAAATATCTGAAATTAAAGTATACGTTCATGAAGCCGAAAAAAGCATTTTAATGCGGCTTTTGGTTCGAAAAAGGTTAAAAAATAGTTACAATGCGTCGTTTTGCTTGCAATAAAAGAGTAAATATGATAATATATAATCCATGTGCTGAATGTTATTTTCTCAGAGGCGGTGCGTGCTATGATAGGTAAACTTATCGGCGTTTTTTTGGAAGCTTACAGACGCTTTCTCAGGCTGATGCCGGTAAAGAAAACGGTTGTATTTGAAAGTAATCCCGAATTTTCATGCAACACATATCCTGTTTACAGATATCTTATAGATAAAAAGCATCTTGACGATGATTTTCATATCGTATGGCTTGTTTCCGATCCGGATAACGCACCGAAATTAAAAAACACATCATACGTTAAGTTTTGGGCTGAAAACGACAGCTTGATCCAGCGTATGAAATACAATTACGTACTGAATTCATCGGCTTGTTTGATTTACTGCAACAGACTTCTCGGCAAAAACAGAAAGGATCAGTATTCTCTTTGTCTTCAGCACGGAATGCCTCTTAAACGTTCAAACGGGTCTTATTGCATAAACGACAACTGCGACGAGTGTCTGTGTGTGTCCGAATTCTTTACGGATAATTACTGTGATGATTTTAAAATCAGCAGAGACAAATTGATTTATATGGGCTTTCCGAGAAACGATTACCTTTTTACGGACAGAAACGTTTTGTCTCAAATCGGATTGAACGGTTATGATAAGGTGATTATATGGATGCCTACATACAGAAAGCATACGGCTCCGAAGGTTGTCGGATTTAATATAGAAGAGACAAAAACCGGAATTCCGACGATTAACACCGATGAGGAGATTCTGAAAGTCGACTCATGGCTCAGAGATAATAATTGTCTGCTTATACTGAAACCTCACCCTATACAGAAAATATCCGTTGATATTCAGAATAAGATTACTAATTTTAAAATTATTTCCAATGACGACCTGAAAAAAGCGGGAGTACAGCTTTATGAGCTGTTGGGTAAGACGGACGCTCTTGTTACCGACTATTCTTCCGTTTATTATGATTATCTGCTCACGAATAAGCCGATAGGCTTAACCGTTGATGATATTGATACATATATAAACACGCGCGGATTTGTTTATGATGATCCGAAAGAGGTTCTTAAGGGTGTTTATATTGAATCCACAGACGAACTGTTGTCGTTTTTTGCAGATGTAAAGTTTGGAATCGACGACTGTTTAGACGAACGCGTACAAATAAAAAATAAAATTCACAAATACCGGAACGGTTCCAGTGCAGAAATGATCGGCGAGCATATTTACAGCCGTTTGGAGAAATTGAAATGATAGTTTATTTTGTTCTTTTGGTTTTGCTGTGTTTATATAGAATTAAGATAAAACCCGATGAGTCCGGATTTCAGTCCGATTACATGTCCGTAGAAAAAACGACGGCAATAAAAGGAATTTTTATTGTTATTGTATTTTTCTCTCATTTTAAAAACTATGTTGATGTGAATTCAATTTGGGCTGCCGACGCAAAATTTTACGAGTATTTCAGTTTGATCGGTCAGCGTATGGTAACTCCTTTTCTTTTCTTTTCCGGATACGGAGTCATGGAATCCATAAGCAGAAAAGGAATGAGCTACGTTCATTCGATACCGAAAAAACGTTTTCTTCATGTTCTTGTGGAATTTGATATTGCGATTGTTATTTTCACAATAGTCCGTATTATTTTGAAAACGCCGTTTAATAACGGAAAAATGTTTGACATAAAGCAGTTTTTGCTTTCGCTCGTCGGATGGGATTCAGTCGGAAACAGCAACTGGTATATTTTTTCGATTCTTGTCGCATACGCCGCAACGTTTATCGCGTTCGAAATCTTCAGAGGAAAAAAATACCTTTCGGTTATCGGTGTTACGGTATTGCTTTCCGCATTTATTGTAAGCTTCCGGCTTTTTAATATCAAAGAGCCGTACTGGTATAATACGGTTATATGCTATGCGGGCGGAATGTGGTTCTCATTGCTCAGACCTGCCGTTGAAAAAATACTTATGAAAAACGCGGTATGGATTCCGGTATTTATACTATCGACAGTGCTTTGTTTGTATTCGTTTAAATTCGCTCACGTAAATTTTGTTTTATATGAAATCAGCATGTGTTTGTTCGTTTGGGTGATTGTTGTGTTTACAATGAAAGTTTCTATATGCAACAAACCTCTTGTATGGCTCGGAAAAAACCTTTTTCCTATGTATATATTCCAGAGACTTCCGATGATAGTTTTTCGCTATTTAGGTCTGTCGGAATTTAATATTTATTTATATTTTGCGGTTTGTTTTGCCGTAACCGTCGGTATTTCATGGCTGTTTTCAAAATTTTCAAAATGGCTGTGGGCACCGAAATCAAAACAAGTGAAAGCTGAAAGGTAATGATTATGAAAAAGAACAACGGCTCTGTCCTTGTAAAAAAGGAAAAGAAACAGATTACGTCAAAAACTCTTATAATTATTTTTTGCGGCATATTTATTTATTTCGGTATAGAGAGTATTATTTTCGCCGTAATGACCGACGGTAACTCTTTCCGCGGAATGTTGTTCCATAACGGAGTTTATACCGACTGGTTTATGGATTTCTTTAATTCGATAAGAGACTCCGCCGCGTCGAACGTCTATTCCGAAAGAAACAGTATTTATCCGCCTCTCGCCGTCGCGTTTTTCAGATTTATCGGCAGAATGCTTCCGTACGCGGAGGTTGCTCTTGACCCGAAAGACAACTATAATATGCAGGAAAGTCAGCTTTGCATTATGTATTATCTGATTTTCGCGATTACAATGGTTGTTATTACATACAGATGTATTCTTAAAAAAGTTTACGATGAAAAAATGCGCAGACTTTCGGATTTGTTTGCGTTCCTTACGATATTCAGCTATCCGCTTATTTATTGCCTTGAAAGAGGTAATATCGTTGCCGCATCCGTTGCCCTGACAGTTGTTTTTGTATTTTACAGAAATTCGGAGAGCAAAGTTCTCAGAGAGATTTCATATATTTGTCTCGCCCTTGCCGCAGGACTTAAACTTTATCCCGCGCTGTTCGGACTCCTCCTCTTATTCGACAAAAAATACAAACAGGCTGTCCGCCTTATAATTTACGGTATTCTCGCAGTTGTAATTCCGTTTGTTCTTATCAGTACGATTCCCGCTCCCGTTCAAACTTCGAGGGCGCAGATTATTGAACAGCGTCAGAAGCTGTCTGCTGCGAACAAGTACGGTGCTCTCGACAGAGAAAAAGCCGAAAAAGAGAAAGCTGACGAAAAAGCAAAAGCCGAAGCAGAGGCAAATGCGGATTCTGCCGATAATTCGAAAACAGAGCAGAAAGATGATAATAAAAAGTCTGAATCCGTATCGACTGTTATGAAGCTTTTAAATAACTTTGCGAGCTTTAAAAAGACATCCGGAATAAACTTCAGTTCGGTAAGTATACAAAATCTTTCATTTATGTGCGGTAAAATATCAAACGTATGCGATTATGTTCAGAATACAATGCCGGAAAAGAAGACTCTCGTCTCATTCTGTAAATTTATCGATAAGTTTATAAGCTTTGATTATCAGAACGTCGCATACGTTTCAATGATAGTCTGCGAGCTTCTTGCCGTCGCATTGTTGTTTATAATGAAAAAGCCGTGGCAGAGAACGTTCCTGTTAAGCTATCTGTTCCTAAACGTTCCGAATTTCTCAAGCTCATACGCGCTGTGGTTCCTTATCATTCCGATAGTTTTCTTCCTGTATGATAAGGACTTGAAAGTAAGAACAAAAACCGACGTGCTTATTACGATATTGTTTGCGTTACTGTTCTCGCCTATTCCTACATTTATGGCATTTGACGACGGCGCGGTTATATTCTTCTGCCAGGTCGCTCTTAAAATGACTTATAACTCAAAAGTCAATCAGCTTATTGCAACCCCTGTGTTCCAGCTTATATTCTTTATCATTTTGATACAGGCGATTGTATTGGTTGTCAGAAAAATTAAAGCAGCAAAAAATAAAAATCCTGAAAAGGAAAAAGCCGAAGTAACCGAAAATACAGTTGAGGCTTAACGGCGGAGAGTTTTTATGAGCGAAGAAAAAAACAGTATTGTCGATAAAGTGTTGTCTTTGTATGAGTCTTTTTTGCGCATACTTCCTATAAAAAACACGATTGTATTTGAGAGCAATCCCGAATTTTCGTGCAATACGTATCCGGTGTACAGATATTTAATCGATAAAAAGCATATCGACGATAAGTATAAAATTGTCTGGCTCGTCGCCGATCCTGAGAAATATAAGAATTCCAATCTTAAAAATACGGAATTTTTAAAATACTGGGACTGCACGGATTCCGTCAAGCAGAAGCTTAAATATCATTACATAATGACGACATCCAAGGCGTTGATATACTGCAACCGTCTTTTGGGCAAGAACAGAAAGGATCAGTTTTCGTTCTGTCTTCAGCACGGCATGCCTCTCAAGCGTTCCAACGGAAGCTACTGCATAAAGGATGACTGCGATTACTGTCTGTGCGTATCGCATTTCTTTGCAGACATTTACAGCGAGGATTTTAAGATAAGCAAGGATAAGATGGTCTTTATGGGATTCCCGAGGACCGACTATCTCTACACGGACAGGGATGTCAGAGCCGAAATGGGTATTTCGGGTTATGACAAGGTTATAGTATGGCTGCCTACATACAGAAAGCATACCGCAGCTTCGTCGAGAGGATTTAATATAGAAACGACGAATACGGGCATTCCGACTATAAATACGGAGGATGAAATCAAAAAAGTCGATTCGTATTTAAGAGAGAATAATATTCTTCTGATACTGAAGCCTCATCCCGTTCAGAAAATCGATAAAAGAATACAGGCGGGGCTTACAAACTTCAAGATATTGACTAACGACGACCTTGGTGAAAAGAATATCCAGCTTTATGAGCTTCTCGCAAAAACCGACGCGCTCGTTACCGATTACTCGTCCGTATACTACGATTATCTTCTCACGGACAAGCCGATAGGTCTTACAGTCGACGATTTTAAGGAATATATTAAGGCGCGCGGCTTCGTCTATGAAAACCCGCAGGATATATTAAAAGGCGAGTATATAAACGATACCGACGAGCTTATAAAATTCTTTGAGGACGTAAAGAACGGCGCCGACCCGCATCTTCAGGAGCGTACGGCTGTCAAGAATAAGCTTCACGAGATTCACGACGGCTCAAGCGCCGAAAAAATCGGAGAATTTATCATATCTCATATTTAAGCATTTAAGGGGTTATGTATGAAACCGTTGATTTCCGTTATCGTTCCCGTTTATAACGTAAAGGATTACCTTTCGCGCTGTGCGGAAAGCATACTGGAACAGACATACGATAATTTTGAACTGATACTTGTTGACGACGGTTCGTCGGACGGGTCGGGAGAACTGTGCGACGCTCTCGCTCAAAAGGACAGCCGTATACGGGTTCTTCACAAGAATAACGACGGCGTGGCATTTGCGAGAAATTCCGGACTTGATATTGCTAAAGGCGAATATATAACATTCGTTGACAGCGACGATCATGTGGATAAGGATTATATAGAATTCTTATATAAACTTATTGTCGACGGCGGATGCGAGATGTCAATGTGCGGATATTATAACGAGTATTCCGACGGCAAAATCGTAAATCCGTTTAAATGCGAAAACGAAGTGCATTTTTGCTCGGCGGCGTTTGCGTTAAGCGAAATTTTCTACGGAAATCTGTCCGCGTCGAGCTGCTGTAAGATGTATAAAAGAGAGATATTCGATAAAATCAGATTCGAGAAATATACGCTCGGAGAAGATACGTTTACTACATACAGGATTTTATTGAGCATAAAAAAGACGGCATATACGAGTATACCGAAATATTATTACTTCTACCGTGCCGACAGTGCGACGCACATAACATGTGATTATTACAGATTTTACGACTATGTAATGCTTTCCGATTCGCTTGCTTCGTGTATTCCGAAAACGGATAAACGGCTTTACAATGCGTTCTGCAACAGATTTGTTGAGAATAATTTTTACGCGTATATGAAGCTGAGAAATTGTGACTTCGACTGCAAACGCGAACAAAATCATATCGCAAAAAATATCAGACAATACAGACTGCCTGTTATTTTTGATAAGCGAGCACAGTGTCGAACGAGAATGGCAAGCGCTATATCGCTTTTCTCTATGCATGCGGTTGATATTGTTTATGATGTTATGGAGAAGCTTAATAAATAGAACGAAAACGGCGTACCTTACGGTACGCCGAATTTTTTTATGTTTTTATATTATTCTGAGATTTCTTTCTTTGAATCCTTTTGTATCTTTACAAGTCCGACAGCGACTATGAGTATGAATTTTGCGGCGTTAGCTATCAAAAGCGAATACGTAAGTCCCGTCAGCTCCATGGCGAGCGTCATCGGTAGCACGGTTGCGGCGAAAATGACGGCGTATACCATATTAAGATACATCTGATATTTTTCGTTCGCGATTCTGAGCATTACCGTCATCAGACAGTTCGATATAAAATAGAATATCTGTCCCGCATTTGCAAGGAAGAAATAGCTTTTTGCCGCGTCGTAGACATTGGGGTAGAAAAGCTTTACGAATATCATCGAGCCGACGTAGCAGCCCGCCATTGCGATTATGCCGATGCCGAGAAGAACGCCTGAGAAAATGAGGTACATTTTCTTTGTAATTTTGCCCTCGTATTTCGTAAGGTATCCTATTAAAACTCCGTTTAACGGGGTGGTGAGAAGTGAAACAACCTTGCCCAAAAGCGTTGAAACATAGAACGTTGTTACCGCGTCTCCGCCTCCGGTCGCAAATCTGAGTATTATCCTGTCCGCGTTCTGCGCGACGGCGGATATAATATTCGTCGAGGACAAAACCGTCATGGACTTGATATTCTCTTTAAAATACGGCGATTTTTTAAACGGCTCGCCTCTGAAAATCTTTCCGCTTGAAAATACGAATATGAACGCAAGAAGCTCGCCCGAGAGAATCGTAAGCTCCCATTTTCCGGTAAGCTTGTAAAAGAGAAGACCTATGCAGTAGCCGAGCGTTATAACGGCGTAATAGATAAAGAATCCTTTGTAATTGAGATTCATTCTGTAGTTTACGTCGCCGTAATATCTTAAAACCGTGAATACCGACAGAGGAACGAGCAGTAAAAAAGCACCGACGGTAAACGATTTGTACATTATCAGCGCCGCCGCGGACACGGGTATGCACAGCGCGGATATTATTATAAGAAAAATACTGTAATCCGTGTTGCAGTCCTTATGCTCCCTGTGCTTGACCATTCGCGAATAGTTCGCCGCAACGCCGAATGTCGTACCCATTATCGATACGACGGCGAGAACGGACTGATAGTTGCCGAACGCATCCTCGCCCATCCAGTTGTTAAGCGTGGGGTTTATCAGCAGCTGGAGCATGCCGTTCATGAGCATCAGACCGGCTATCGAGTAGATAAGATCCGACGCTATGGATAAGGTTCTTTTCTTTGTATTTTTGTCCATACTCGTTTATGCCTTTACTTTGTTTGTGGGGTAAAAATTACTTCTCATCCTTTTTTGCGAGGTATTCCATGAGATACTCCGCATATTTCGCCTGAAAATCGTAGGTGAGCTTAAGATTGTTCTTAAAGTCGAAGTTAAGATACTTCTTTGTCTCTCTGGGCATCTGCCATGCAAGCTCCTGACTGGGGAACGTCGTGGTAAAATATTTTGTAATAACCTTGAATCTGAACGATTCGGGCGACTGGGTCATGTAGTATTTTTCCCTGTCGAGCGGGTCATAATCATAGTTTCCGAGTGCGCCGGTAATTTTCTGACATGTGATAACGGTGTCGTAATCGGTTAATTTGTCAAGATAATCGTCGATAAGCTCACCGGTAACGAACGGAGCGACAGCGTCGAGAATTATAATTCTCTCACACTCGGGATAATGCTCTTTAATATATTCGAACGCGCTGTTGAGAGAGTCGAGTCTCTCTTTACCGTTTAACGCAAAATCGAAGCCCGAATTTTTAAGCTCCTCGGAATAGTCTATGCACGACGGATCCATAACGACTACGACTTTATCCGTAAGCTTTGATGCCTTAGCCGCGTCGATAACGTAGTCGATAACGCATCTGCCGTTGAGCATTGTATACTGCTTGGGTCTGTCGGCTCCGAAACGGTTTCCGACTCCGCCGGACATTATTATTGTAATATTTTTTACGCTCATTTTAATTTACTCCTTTACCGTATTTCTACATGATCGAGGTCAAAATGACCGGGATGTCTGTCCTTTTCGGGGGGAAGCTCCTGCCAGTTTGAGTAGAGAGATTCGAGAATCTTTACATACTCGGCGGGGGCGCACGCCTTGTCGTTTCTTATATCGACATACGTGTACTTGTCGAAAAGATGCTTGTCAAAAACGTTTCTCTCCTGAACCGGGAGCGGAACGGAGGGCTTGAAATAGAGGTCTCCCGTACCGGTGGGAACGGAACCGACGCACTTTTCGTACATGTCGAATATCTTTTTAAGCTTCATATGCTTGCCGATGTTCGACAAAACGGCGACCTCCGCTTTCTGTATAAATGAATAATTGTCGCTGTTGGTTGGTTTGTAGCGGTGACCCATTGCAAGACCGTATATAGTTTTAACTTTAAATATCTGCGACTTGACCTTTTTCGAATCGGTGTCGTGCAGACAGTAAAGCTCGATGAAAATTCTGTTCATTCTCTCATCATTTGCGAAATTCGACTTTCCTCCGTCTACGCTGAAGGAGTTTACAGCCTTCGAATTACGGTAGAAAATTCTCGGTATAAAGTCACAGAAATACTCGCCGAACTCGTTGTAGTTTACGAATTCGAATTCGCCGCCCAGCTCGTTGGGCAAAACGCTTATCAGCTTATTGAAATCGTCTCTTCTCAGGTCAATGTCGATATCGTCGTCCCAGGGGATGAAGTCCTTATGACGTATAGCGCCTAAAAGCGTTCCTCCGCTTAAAGAGTATTTGAGATCGTATTTTTTGCATATACGGTCAAGCTCTCTGAGTATTTTTAATTCGATATCCTGTACCTTTGTAAGATTCGCCTGTTGTGTTTCGGTAAATTTCATATTCAGCCTCCTATCGGCGGACGGTAAAACCTGTCCATACATAGGTTACTATAACACATTATTATTATTTTTTCAATATTGACACATGATTTTTCCTTTGATATATTTAATGTCGGGTGATAGCCTTGTCATTGAGAGATTTTTTTAAAAATAACGACGATTTGAGAGAAAAATTGAAAAAGAGCGAAAAACCGATTTTTTTATACGGAACGGGAAACGGCGCCGATAAGGTCATAGACGATTTTAATTCAAGAGGGATTGAAATTTTCGGTGTGTTCGTAAGCGACGGATTCTGCCGTGACAGGTTTTTCCGCGGTTTTAAGGTAAAAACATTCGCCGATATTCAAAGAGAAAACGCGGACTTTATCGTTGCACAGTCTTTCGGCAGCGGCAGGGCGGAGGTTATAAAAAACGTCGAAAAAATCGCGGATAAATGCGAGTATTATGCCGTCGATGTGCCCGTTTACGGGGACAATATATTCGACAGGGAATTCGTAAATGAAAATATTGATAAAATCGAGCTTGCACGCTCGCTTTTTTATGATGATGAATCGAGAGTGCTTTACGATAATATGATTAAGTTTAAATTCACGGGCGAGAGAGAATATCTTAAAAAATGCGAGTCGGATTGTGTTCCGTTTGAATCAGAAAAGGGCGAAAAATACCTTGACCTCGGCGCGTACAACGGCGATACCGTATTGTCGTTTGTAAATTCGTGTCCCGATTACTCTTTTATAACGGCGTTGGAACCGGACAAGAAAAATTTTAGGAAGCTTGAAAAAAACACGGAGAATTTAAGAGATATCCGCCTTATAAACGCGTGCGTTTCGGACTTTGACGGTGAAGCCTTCTTTACGTCGGCAAAAGGGCGCGGCGGCTCGTCCGATAACGGGAAAATCCCCGTAAAATCCGTGAGCGTCGACAGCATATTAAAAAATGAAGATGTAACGTATCTTAAAGCCGACGTCGAGGGCGCGGAAGGTAATGCGATTGACGGCATGAGAGAAACAATTTTAAGATGCAGACCGAAAATGAAAATCGCATGCTATCACAGGAGTGAGGATATTTTTTCGCTGATAATCAAGGTTATGGGGATTCGTAATGATTATAAGGCGTTTATAAGACATACTCCCCACACGCTCGGATGGGATACGGATTTGTATTTCGTATGACAAAAATTAATGCATATATGCAAAGAAAATATGAGTTATGGGGGTATGCTTTGAATTTTTTTCATTATTTACCCCCATAACTTGATTTTTGTTTGTGCAAAGTCTATAAATTCTTATGCTTTATTTTGTCACGGAAAATAAACTCAAACCGCTTGAAATTTTTTCCCGATATGATATCTTATATATGTAATATATAGGACTGTGCAAAACCGACAGTCTCATGAAAGGACGTTTTTAATGGGTGACAAGATAAGAATAGGCATTATCGGCTGCGGGGGAATCGCAAACGGGAAGCATCTCCCCGCTCTCGCTAAGCGCGAGGACGCCGAACTCGCTGCATTCTGCGATATTATAGAGGAGAGAGCCGTCGATACAAAAAATAAATGGGGAACAGAGGACGCAAAGGTTTACATTGATTATAAGGAGCTTTTAAAGGACGAGACAATCGACGTTGTTCACGTCTGCACGCCCAACCGCTCCCACTCGTTTATAACAATAGATTCGCTCGAAGCGGGCAAGCACGTTATGTGCGAGAAGCCCATGGCTAAAACCTATGAGGAAGCAAAAGCCATGCTTGACGCTTCCCAGAGAACGGGCAGGCTTCTATCGATAGGCTACCAGAACAGACACTGTCCCGAAAATCTCTACGCAAAAGCCGTATGCGAGAGCGGAGAGCTCGGCGAGATTTATTTTGCCAAAGCCGTCGCCTTAAGACGAAGAGCCGTTCCGACGTGGGGCGTATTTCTCAACGAGTATGAGCAGGGCGGAGGTCCTCTTATCGATATCGGAACTCATGCGCTTGACCTTACGCTGTGGATGATGAATAACTATAAGCCCAAAATGGTTGTAGGAAATACGTTCAGACGGCTTGCGGATCAGAAAAATACGGCTAACGCGTGGGGCGACTGGGATCCCGAGAAATTCACCGTCGAGGATTCGGCATTCGGATATATCGTGATGGAGAACGGCGCGGTCGTTATCCTCGAATCGAGCTGGGCTCTTAATATTGCAAGACCCAAGGAGGCGGCATTCCTGCTGTGCGGCGACAAGGGCGGCATAGACACCGTCGGCGATAACGACGTTACCGTAAACTATGTAAAGAACGGCAGACAGGTTGTCGAGATTCCCGATATGAATGCGGGCGGAGTCGCATTCTACGACGGCAATTCGTCCGACGCGACCGACCTCGACATGTACGACTGGTTCAAGGCGATAAAGGGTGAGGGCGAGGTTTTCGTAAAGCCCGAGCAGGCTCTTGTCGTAACGCGTATTTTAGAGGCGATATATACCTCGGCAAAAACGGGCAAACCCGTATATATTAACGATTGACAGGAGGGCAAACGATGAAATTTGCAGTACAGCTTTACACCTTAAGAGATCTTATTCATTCGGGCGGCGACCTTATCAATATATTAAAGGACGTTAAGGCAATAGGATTTGACGGCGTTGAATTCGCGGGATATCGGGATCTGGACGCGGAGACTCTTAAAAAGGCTCTCGACGACGCGGGACTCGTCGCAGTCGGAACGCATATAGGGCTTGAAAATTACGACGAGGAGCATCTCGACGCTACATTAAAATACGGAAAAACGCTCGGACTTTCCAAAATGGGCATGGGCGGCGCAGACGTTTTCACAAGAGAAGGTCTTGAGCATTTTAAGAAAATAATAGGCCCCGCGGCTGAAAAGGCCGAAAAAGAGGGTATTAAAATTTATTATCATAACCATGACAGAGAGTTCGCTCCCGTCGACGAAAAAAGCGATAAGCTTATTATCGACGAAGTCGCTCAGGTCTGCTCATTGCAGATAGACACGTACTGGAGTTTTTACGCCGGCGTTGACAATCATAAATTCTTAACAGAGCATAAGGACAGTATTGTCCACATTCACATAAAGGACGGGCTTGACGGTCATCCCAAGGCTCTGACAGAGGGTAACTGTGACCTTGATACGGTCGTTAAGACTGTAAAGGAAATCGGACTTGACTGGGTAATTCTCGAAAACGACAATCCGGAGCCCGACGGCCTTTCCGACATTAAGAGAAGCATGGAGTTTCTCAAAGCCAATTTCAGATAATAAGGAGATTTTACATAATGAAACTCGGAGTTTTAACAAATTTATACGCAAAGCTTCCGTTTGAGGAAGTGCTGAAGCACCTTACGGATATGGGCGTTGAGGCCGTTGAGATCGGCTGCGGAGGATATCCCGGAAACGACCACGCAAATCCCGAGGTTCTTTTAAACGATGACAAAAAGCTTGAGGAATTCAAGGCTCTTATAAAGAAATACAATGTCGTAATCAGCGCATTGAGCTGTCACGGCAACCCCGTTCATCCCAATAAGGAGATTGCGGCGAAATTCGATAAGGACATGCGCGATACCGTCCTGCTTGCGGAGAAGCTGGGCATAGATCAGATAAACACGTTCTCGGGCTGTCCCGGCGACTGCGAGGATTCGAAATACCCCAACTGGGTAACCTGCCCGTGGCCGAACGATTTTTCGGAGGTGCTCGAATGGCAGTGGAACGAGGTTCTCATTCCCTACTGGAAAGAGTTTGTCGCATTCGCAAAGAGTCACGGCGTTACGAAAATCGGTCTTGAGCTTCATCCCGGCTTCTGCGTTTACAATACGGAGTCGCTTTTAAGACTCCGCAATGCCGTAGGACCCGAAATCGGCGCGAACTTCGACCCCAGCCATCTTATCTGGCAGGGTATGGATCCCGTTGTCGTTATTAAAGAGCTCGGGGACGCGATATTCCACGTTCACGCAAAGGATACAAAGCTTGATAAGTACAATATCGCAAGAACGGGCGTTCTCGATACGAAGCCGTACGCGGATGAAATTCACCGTTCGTGGCTTTTCAGAAGCGTAGGCTACGGAAACGATCTCGGCTACTGGAAGGATATCGTAAGCGCGCTTCGTATGACAGGCTACGACCACGTTCTTTCAATTGAACATGAGGATTCTCTCATGAGTCAGGACGAGGGCTTGAGAAAAGCTGTCGAAACTCTCAATCAGGCTATTATTAAAGAGGGAACCTGCGAGATGTGGTGGGTTTAATTCTTATATTATTAATTTATAAAACAATCGGCTTCGGGATAAAACAGAATACCCCGAGGCCGAATTTTTTGTTTTTTCTGCAACACTTTATATAAATTTAACGTCTTATGTACGAAAGGAGCGGGACACTGATGAAAAAAGACATACGCTCGCTCGTCCGACGGGCGAAAAACGGAGACTCCGAGGCTTTCGGCGATTTATACGAGATATATGCGCTTGATATGTACAAATTTGCACTGTATTTTATGCATAATGAGCAGGACGCTCTCGATGCGGTGCAGAACGCTTGCGTCAAGGCATATTCCTCGATAGTGTCGTTAAAAGACCCGAACGCGTTTAAATCATGGCTGTTTAAAATACTGTCCAATATATGTAAATCGTCGCTTACGTCCGCTCAGGCAAAGAACGAATGTAAAATCGCTGACGGGGACGTCCCCGTCGTAATGAGCGGGCAGGACGGAGATTTTACATTGAGAACGGAAATTTACGACGCCATGGAGAGTCTGACGGATGAAGAGCGTACGGTCGTTATTCTCAGCGTTGTGCACCGATACAAAAGCTCCGAGATTGCCGAGATAATAAATTGTCCCGCGTCTACGGTACGCTCGAAGCTTTCCCGCTCGCTTTCCAAGCTGAGAATGATTCTTACATAAGGAGTGACTTATATGAATAAGCAGGATAAAGAGCTTTTAGACAAAATAAAAAGCGCGTCCGATAATGTCTCGCTCCCCGAAGAGCTCAGCAGAGACAATATCGTAAAAAAGCTTGACGGCGTAAAGCAGATAGCTGTCGTCGAGGCTCAGGGACAAAAAACGGTTAAAGGCGGCAGCGGGATCAATAAAAAACGTATAATAAGCGCGGCAGTATCCGTCGCGGCTGCAATTGCGATAGTAATAGGAATAGGAGCGGTCGGATTCGGAAGTAAAACTCCGAAGGTGAAAAGCGGAAGCCCCGACAGCTCGAATGTCAATATTAATAATAACTATAATTCATCAATTGACAGAACGGGCTACGGCGACATTGAAGCCATAGTTGCCGATTACTATAAAAAACAGTTGAGCGAACGGAAAAAAGAACGGATATTCAATTCATTTCCATTATACTCATATAAAAATTCGGCGTCAGACGGTGCGGCAAGCCCGGGTCAGTCTTACAATGAGTCGGCTCAGGTCACCGACGCTTCGTCATACGGTAAAACCAATTTACAGGTTGACGGAGTCGACGAGGGCGATATCGTCAAAACCGACGGAAAAAACATTTATGTATGTTCAAACGACAGAATATATATTCTCGACGTTTCCGACGAAAAAAACATAAAAACGCTCAATTCGTTTCCCGTATATGTAAACGAGGACGACAGCACCGATTCTTATGTTGAAGAAATGTATTTATCGGACGGAATGCTTATTACGGTTGTTTCCGTATTTGATAACGGGGACGAGTTATACTCGGATCGTTGTTTATACTCTTGTGCGGTTCGACGCGGAAATACCGTGGTATCGGTTTATAATATAACAAATCCCAAATCTCCGGTTATGGAGTTTTCATACGCAAGCGACGGCTCATACGTCTCATCGAGACTTATCGGAGGTAAATTTATATACGTCGGACAATACGATATTCCGTTCGACTATTACGAAAATAATGAAGAAACGAGTATCGAAGATTTAAAGGAAAACTGCGTTCCCACCGAGATTATAAACGGAATAGAGAGAAAGAGAATAAACGCCGGTAATATCTGCGTTCGAGATACCGATAATCCGACGACATATCAAACCGTTGCCTCATTTAACATAAGCGACTGCGAAAATACATTTTATTCCGGCGCGTCGCTCGGCGGAGGCGGGAAAGTTTACTGCGACGGCGAATACCTCTTTGTTTCTTCTTACGGACATCTTGAAAAAAACAAGGACATACAGGGCGTTAATTCGTATTCGGCAACAACGATTACCGCGTACAGAATCGACAGCGGCGCTCTTACGAATACGGGTTCCGTAACCCTGCCCGGAAGCGTTATAGGTCAGTTCTCAATGGACAGATATAACGGATATTTCAGAGTCGCCGTTGACGCGATGTATAAAAATGATTCCGCAAGCTACGTGTTCATAGTTAACGATAAGCTCGAAGTCATTTCGAGAACCGAGGCGTTCGGTCTGGGCGAAAGCATGAAGTCCGTCCGCTTTACAGGCGATACGGCTTATGCGGTAACGTTTTTCCAGACAGACCCGCTGTTTGTCATAGATTTAAGCGACGTAAAGAATCCCAAGATCGTCGGCGAGCTTAAAATTCCCGGATTCTCGTCATATCTCCACCCCGTCGGCAATAACCTCGTTCTCGGCGTCGGCGACGGTGGAGACGAAAAAGGCACCGACGGTTCTGCGGAAATCAAGCTTTTCGACGTTTCCGACGCGAAGAATCCCAAGTGCGTTGACTCTCTCAATATAAAAAACGCACATATAAATACCGATCATAAGGCGTTTACCTCGTTCGGCGACGACAGATACGGCGTTATATTGGAGCAGTTCGACGACGTCAACGTAAACATATCCCGTATCAAGGCGCTGATTGTAGATATCAAGACCTCAAGAATATCAAAAACAGAGTATTATATGGGACCGGTCAACGACGATATATACAGAACCCGCGCGACGTATATAGGCGATAATCTGTTTGTCGTGGGAGATTCGGGTGTAATTTCGTACAGTCTGTCGACCGGCGAAAAGCTCGGAACCTACATCTACTGTGACAATTGATAATCTTTTAACGATTTCTTTATAAACTTTAAGAAAAATCAAGGTTATTTTAAGCTGTGAACGTTATATTTTAATCACAGGATGCATCAAAGGTCAGCTGTCCCGACCTGAGCGAATAAAAACGGTTAAATGCGGACAGACAAACAGCTCCATGTTCTTAATGAACATTTCATGTACATATACCTCTCTTTTTTAAACCTTACGGTTTGAGAAAAAGCCGATCCTTCCCCCCTCGGATCGGCTTTTTCTTTTTTTTCGATTGCAATTGAAGGCTATAGATGATAAAATATTAATGATTTATAATTATTAAAACCGGAGGTTCCCTTATGTCAAAAACACGTTGGTACAAGGACGCCGTTATATATCAGATTTATCCCAGAAGCTTCTGCGACAGCAACGGCGACGGAATAGGCGATATACGCGGTATTATAAGCAAGCTCGATTATCTTAAGGATTTGGGCGTTACGTGCGTGTGGCTGAGTCCCTGCTACAAGTCGCCCAATGCGGACAACGGCTACGATATCAGCGATTACCGCGATATCATGGACGAATTCGGCACGCTCGGCGACTGGCAGGAAATGATAGACGGCATGCATGAAAGAGGAATCAAGCTTGTAATGGATCTCGTCGTAAATCATACGAGCGACGAGCATGAGTGGTTCAAGCAGTCCCGTTCTTCAAAGGACAATCCGTACAGGGATTATTATATCTGGAGAAAGGGAAAGGGCAAGGACGGCAGAACTCCGCCGAACAACTGGACGTCGAGATTTACCGGCTCCGCGTGGGAGTACGACGAGACGACGGGCGAATTTTATCTCCACCTTTTCCATAAGAAACAGCCCGACCTTAACTGGGAGAATCCCAAGGTAAGACAGGAGGTTGCGGATATCTGCAGCTACTGGTTCGAAAAGGGCGTCGACGGCTTCAGATGCGACGTTATAACTTATATAAGCAAGGATCAGTCGTTTGCCGACGGTAAATTCAATCCTGTCGTATGCGGTGACGAGCATTTCGTTATAGGTCCGAGATACCATGAGTTTATTCACGAGCTTAACGAAAAATCGTGGTCTAAGTACGACACGATGATTGTCGGTGAGGCGCAGGGCATTACGATAAACAATGCGTTTGACTGCGTTGACGAGAGCCGTGAGGAGCTTGACTGCGTGTTTACGTTCGAGCATCAGACCGAGGTTGACTCGTTTATGACGACTATACCTAAGCCGTTTAATCTTAAAAAGTGGAAGGAGATTTTCTCATCCTGGCAGGCTCTGCCCGACACGTGCTGGAACTCGCTCTATCTTGAAAATCATGATTATCCGCGTGTTGTCCCGCGTTACGGAAAAACGGAGTACCGCGAATATGTCGACAAAATGCTTGCAATCAGCATTAACTTCTTAAAGGGTACGCCGTATATATATCAGGGACAGGAAATCGGTATGACGAATTTCGAGGATCTCGAACCCGACGAGTACAGGGATGTAGTTTCCTTACAGCTTCGCGATACGGTCAGAAAGTTTTTCCCGCCGGCAATGCCCATAGTAAAGTGGGGACTTAACAAAAAAGCGAGAGATCACGCGCGCGCTCCGATGCAGTGGGACGACAGCGAGTACGCGGGATTTTCGACGGTCGAGCCGTGGATGCCCAACAACCCGAATTATCCCGAAATAAACGTTAAAAAAGCCCTTGAGGATAAAAACAGCGTGTGGTATTTCTATCAGAAGATAAACCGTATGCGTATAGGCGACGAGATAATAAGATACGGTACATATAAGCAGTATATGCCCGAAAATAAGGATATCTGGGTGTACGAAAGAGCATACAACGGCAAAAAATACGTCGTCGTCGCAAGCTATACGGACAAGGAAGCCGTGTTTACCATGCCCAGAGAGTTAAGATATAATAAATGCAGGCTTATTCTTCATAATTATAACGACGGTGAGTTTATGCTCACAAGCTGTCGTTTGAAACCGTATGAGGCTTTCGTATTTGAGACGGAGTAACGGGGATGTTAAAGGTGATGTTAAAAACGCCCGGACCGCAAAAAGCAATTGTATAATAAAATAGGTTTGCTTTTTGCTATGAATTAACCTCACCCTCGGAGTACTTTTGTACGCCGTCGGGCAAGCCTAAAACACCGTTTGGGACGGCGTTTTAGGTTCGGTTAATCCATTCCGAACTTTTTTCCTATCCCCTCCGTACAATAAAACAGCAGGTCTGTGAAAAATTTTTTCACAGACCTGTATTTATATAGTTGTATTTTAATCCAACAGCGACGTGTATTCGTCACCGAACACTTCGAGTGTGCGTTTGAGTATATTATTCATAAACGCTATCGCAGTGCCGTAGTTCGTTATCGGAGTGCCTTCGTTTACGCACGTCTGCATTCTCGATATCATTTCGCGCTCGTTGAGCATACAGCCTCCGCAGTGAATTACGAGCGCATAAGAGCTTACGTCCTCGGGAAACTCCCTGCCGGAGGTGAATTCGAATTCGAGCTTTTTGCCGGAAAACACCGTTATCCATTTGGGAAGCTTTACCGTGCCGATATCCTCGCACTGTCTGTGATGCGTACAGCCCTCGGAGATTAAAATTCTGTCGCCGTCTTTTAATTTATTGAGCGTTGACGCGCCTTTAACGGCTTCCTTTAAAATACCCTTATACCGTGCGAAAACTATCGAAAACGAAGTCAGTGCGATATCCTCGGGCACGATTTTTGAAACCTTTTCGAACGCCTGCGAGTCCGTTACGACGATTTTCGGCTTTTTATTCATTATCGACAGAGCGTATTCAAGCTCCGACTCCTTTACGACTATATTAATGCACGAATTGTCGAGTACGTCGCGGATTGCGTTCTGCTGCGGGAGAATCATTCTGCCCTTTGGTGCGGCGGAGTCGATTGGCGTAACGAGCACGGCGATATCGTTTTTATTTATTAAATCGCCGAGAATCGGCTTTTGCTCCTTTGATTTTCCTGAAAGCGAGCCGATAAGCTCTTTTAATTCGTATATGTTCGTGTTGTTCTTTGCGCTGACGTAAATCTCGTTTTTACCGGGCGCGGGAACAGAGCCGAGCAGATCCGATTTATTATATACTGTTATGTACGGTATGTTTTTTTCCTTAAATACATCCGTAAGCTCCCTTTCCGTCTCTGTCAGCGGGGTATCGGCGTCAGTTACCAAAATTGCGATATCCGTATGCGTAAGCGTCTGTCTTGCGCGCTCGGCTCTCATTTCTCCGAGCGTTCCCGTATCGTCTATACCCGGCGTGTCGATAATCACGACGGGGCCTAACGGCAGAAGCTCCATGGCCTTCTGCACGGGGTCGGTCGTCGTACCCTTAACATCCGATACAAGAGACAGCTTTTGTCCCGTTACGGCGTTTACAACGCTCGATTTTCCCGCGTTCCTAAGCCCGAAGAAGCCTATGTGAATCCTCTCCGCGCTTACTGTGTCGTTCAATCCCATTTTCATCATTCCCCATTAAAAAATAATATTATAAATATTTTATAATAACCAATGAAATTCCGAGGACAACCAAGACAATGCCCGTGGCTCTGTTCGCGGTTTTTGACGATACCTTGTTTGCTATGAGGGCGGCGAGCATTGCAAATGCAAGCGTGCTTATAATGCACACGATAAGCGAGAGCATATCCGGTGCTCCGCCTATTGCAAAGTGACTGACAGCTCCCGTCAGAGCAGTAGCGGACATTATGAATACGCTTGTGCCGACGGCTGTTTTCAATTCGTATCCGAGAACGCTTGTCAGTACCAGCAGCATCATAAGACCGCCGCCCGCTCCGACAAATCCGCATATAAATCCTACGACTCCTCCGCAGACTGTCGAGCGGATTATTTTCTGCTTTTTCGTCGCGTTTTCGAGTCTCGCTTTCGGCTTCGTCGCGGGCTTGATTATGAATCTCAAACCCAGGAAAAACGTCATCACCATCGAGAATCCGCCCATCGCTTTGCTTGGCAGATAGCTTGCCGCAAACGAGCCTGCGAACGTATAAATAAGCACGGATATCATCATGGCTATGCCGTTTCTGATGTCTATGTTCTTTTTTCTCGCGTACATTACCGCGCTTGCCGCGCTTGCGAGAACGTCGCTTGCAAGGGCAACTCCGACCGCAAGGTACGGATCCATTCCGAGAATCGTCGTGAGCATCGGGCTGATAACCGCCGCCGCGCTCATTCCCGCAAATCCCGTGCCGAGTCCCGCGCCCGCACCCGCTAAAATGCAGACAAGTATTTTTATGGCGGTCGACATAAGTATCACATTCTTTCAAAATATAATTTATATTATAAGAAATAATAAAATGTATGTCAATAATATGCTGTTTTTTTAAATTAAATAAAAAAATATATAATAAAAATAAGACAAAGACCGCTTTTCTGCGGTGAAAAACGGTCTTTTTTTCAATGAAATTTATAATATACAGAAATTTTTGACGATATGCAGAATTTATAAAACGGTATGCAGAAAGTTTTGCACAATATACATTTTTGCCCTGCTGTAAAGTAAAAATCTTTAAATTGTCGAAAACTATGTTCAAAATGTTCAAAACTACACCGTTTGGTTCAAAAATTTGATGTTTTAGTCCGTTTGGGTGTAAAGTTTTGAACTTTCTGAACAGAGTTTTGAACATTTTTAAACATAGATTTGAACCGAAAAATCTGCTGTATATTCATGGAAATTAATTGTATATAAAAGGGAAATACTGCCTCAACAAATTGGGACTGATTTTACAGGAAATTAAATTAATATCTATCTTTAATGTAAAATAATGCTATTTTGAACGTAGTTTTTCGATTATTTCGTCCGTCCATTCGAGTATTTTGAATTTAATTTTATATTTTTGTTTGTGCTCTATTATCTCTGTTTCGTCCTGTGAAAACACTGCGTCGTATACGTTCTCTTTATCTTCGGCGGCGGGCAGACACAGCGGGGGGAACATGACGCACCACCAGTTGTGACCCTCTCCGCCGCCGAGCGTTACGGTAAGGGACATGTATCTGCCCGAGGGCAGTGTGAAATTTTCGTACTCTCTTACGGGGAAGTATTCATTTGAAAGCTTTACATTTGAGATGTAATCAAAACCGTTTTCTTTAAGTACGCTGTCAGCCTCGTTTTTGATTTTTTCAAGCTCGGGCGTAAGCTTTTCCTTCGCGTTTTCTACGGTTACGCTTCCGTCGAAAATTTCCGCGCCCTTTGTAAGAACCGCGTCGCGGACTTTCAGTTTTACGTCCTGGTCGATATCGGAATCGGAGTTAGCAATGACGTGCAGTCTTAATACGTCGGAGCGAATGTCACGGCAGTCCGTAACGAACTGTAAAAACTGAATACATAATAAAAACAAAAGCGAAATTCCGAGAGCTGCGAGCAGGTTAATAATTCGCTGTCTGTCCAGGATCCCTGATGAAAACGAGAATCTTTTTTTTATGTTCATGATAAAAACCTCCGAAAAAAGCGTTCACCCTAAAGATGAACGCATCGGATAATTTTTATTCAATAAAAATTGATTTTTCGATAAATTTTGAAAAATGAACTTCTTTGTACTTTTCTTTCAGAATTTCAAAGCATTTTTTCGCTTTTGATTCGTCGTTGAATATGCCGAATACCGCCGAACCGCTTCCCGTCATCATGGAAAGCCCCGCACCGTTTGAACGCATTATCGATTTAATATCGGCTCTGTCGTAAACCTCGACCGCCTGTTCAAAAACGTTTGCGCCGTATCTGCACATATCGTGATAGTCCGAGTGTACCGCGGCATAAAGGAACCTGTTGTTGTCGGGGTGGCGTACCTCTTTTAATGAATCGAAATTTTCGTATGCGGTTTTTGTCGAAACGTTCTGCTCCGGTTTTACAACGACGGCATAAAGTTCCGCGCTCGGCAGTTTTGCCATGACCTCGCCTATATTAAGGCACAGCGCGCATCCGCCCTTTATGCAGAACGGAATGTCCGCGCCTATCGTCTCGCCTATTGAGCACAGTTCGTCCGTCGTAAACGGTGAAGAGAACATTTCGTTCAATATTACGAGTACGGCGGCTGCGTCCGCGCTTCCTCCGCCCATGCCCGCCTGACAGGGGATGTTTTTATTGATAAATATTTTTATTCCGGGATTTTTTATTTTAGATACGTTGAAAAACGCCTGCGCCGATTTGTACGCCGTATTTTTCGTGTCGGTCGGAATAAAATCCTTATCGCATTCTAACGTAATTTTGCCGTCGGACGTTTTTTCTATTGTAATCTTATCGAATACGGAAATCGACTGCATTACGGTATAAATGCAGTGGTACCCGTTGTCAAGAACGCCGGTGAGGTCGAGGAGAAGATTTATTTTACCCGCGGCGGCCGCCGTTATTTTCATTTTAATTCTCCGTTCTTTTTTATTGATAATATATTTTAACACACTTTTTCTTAATAGTATATATTTTTTAAAAAATATTGTAAATAAGCGTGATTTTGTGCTATACTCTTTCTTGAAAGGTGAAAGAATTATGGATTTTAAAAATATAATAGATATGCATACTCACACGGATAACTCTTTCGACGGCAATCACAGCCCGATGTATATGTGCGAAACGGCGGTAAATAAGGGACTCAGAGCAATCGCATTTACCGACCACTGCGAGGTTGACGCTTTTTATAAAGGTAATTTTGACAGGAGCGTCAGACAGGCGTTTTTCGAGGTTGCAAGGGCAAGGAGCGCTTTTTACGGCAAGCTTCTCGTTTTAAACGGAATAGAGCTCGGCGAGTGCGGTTACGATACCGAGACGAGCGAGAAGATAATCGCTTCGCAGAAATTCGACGTCGTGCTGGGCTCCGTTCATAATTTAAGGAACAAAACGGACTTTTATTACATAGAAGATTTTACCGGTACGGATATAAAAGCGGAGCTTAACGAATATTTCGACGAGGAGCTGAATATGCTCGAGTGGGGCGGGTTCGACGTTCTCGCTCATCTTACATATCCGTTCAGATATTTTTATGCAAGAAATAATATTATGATAGATATTGACGATTATAAAGATAGGGTCGATGAGATTTTAAAGCTCGCCGCCGAAAAGAATATTGCGCTCGAAATTAACACTGCGGGACTCCGTCAGCCTATCAACAGGCTTTCGCCCGAGGCGCAGACAGTTAAAAGATTTAAGGAGCTCGGCGGTAAGCTTATCAGCGTAGGCTCCGACGCGCATTTTGCAAAGGATATCGGCGTGGGCATAAAGCACGCGTACGAGGCGGCTCTGGAAGCGGGATTTAAGTCCACGGTTATCTTTCAGCGCAGAAGTCCTATTGAAATACCTATCGAATAACCGGAGGAACAGATATAATTATGTATGAAGCAGATGAAATCCTCTCAAAGGTAAAAAGAATACATTTTATCGGAATCGGAGGTTCGGGCATGTGTCCGATAGCCGAAATACTGCACAGCGAGGGATATATTCTCTCGGGTTCGGACAATAACGAGAGCGACACTCTCAACAGAATCCGCACGTTGGGAATACCCGTAGTTATGGGGCAGAAAGCCGAGAATATAGAGGGCGCGGAAATGATAGTTCACACCGCGGCGATAATGGATGACAACCCCGAACTTATAGCAGCGAGAGCGAGCGGAATTCCGACGTTCGAACGCTCGAAAATACTCGGCGCGCTGTCGAGAAAATACGCAAACTGTATAGGTATATGCGGAACTCACGGCAAGACTACGACAACATCCATGACAACTCAGATATTGATAGAATCGGGACTTGACCCGTCGGCGGTCATCGGCGGAAAGCTCCCGTATACCGGTACAAACGGAATTGTCGGCAAAAGCGGTATATTCGTATGCGAGTCGTGCGAGTATAAAAACACGTTTTTGCAGATGTCGCCCAAGTGCGCCGTAATTTTAAATATAGACGCGGATCACATGGAATTTTTCAAGACCATGGAGAATCTGAAAAAATCGTTTACACGGTTTGCCGACAGTGCAGAAACGGTTATTTATAATCTTGACGATAAAAACACATGCGGCGCGATAAACGATATGACGGACAAAAACAAGGAGTTTATCACGTTCGGTCTCGGCGAAAACTGTATGTGGCGCGCGGAACTCATATCCGACAGAAAGGGCGCGTACCCCGAGTACGATGTATATTATAAGGGCGAGAAAAAAGGGCACGTTGTATTAAACGTACCCGGAGACCATAATGTTTATAATTCGCTTGCGGCTCTCGCTTCAAGCGTTTACGCGGGATGCGATATTGAAACCGCGATAAAGGAAATTTCCGATTTTAAGGGCGCAGGCAGGAGATTCGAAAATCTCGGAACGTATAAGGGCATTACGATATGCGACGACTACGCGCACCATCCGAAAGAATTGAGAGTTACTCTTGAAGCCGCGAAAAAGCTCGATTACAAACGTGTAATAGCCGTATTTCAGCCGTTTACCTATTCACGTACCGCGATGCTTTTAAACGATTTCGCCGAGGTTCTGAAGATTCCCGACAAGGTTGTTATGACCGAGATAATGGGTTCAAGGGAGAAGAATACGTACGGTATCCACACGTCGGATCTGGCGGCTTTGATTCCGGGGAGCGTATGGTTTAACACGTTCAGGGAGGTTGCCGATTATGTCGAGAGCATTGCAGAAGAGGGCGACCTCGTAATAACGCTCGGCTGCGGGGATATTTATAAGGCGGCTAAGCTTATGATAGAGGATTTAAAATAAACCGGTTTGCTTATTCCTTCTCGGCTGTCTTTTCTTCGAGCCTTGTTATCTCCCGTAAAATCATATCAAGTGATTCTTCCTTTGAATAAAGGTACGGTGAAACCGTGAGATAACGGCAGAAATCAGCAAGTTCATTGTTAATTTCCGTGTCGTTTATTGAAATGTTCGAATTACCCATGAAGTTTATTAAATATCCGTACAGACTCGATACAACATGTCTGCGGTCTGAGTATCTGTCCGATATGTCCAGTGTTATTTTGTTTTTGAACATGCCGGGCTTTGATATGTGTAAATCGTGATTTTCACTGCGGTAATATTCGAGTAATGTTTTGTATACCTTAATACGGCTTTCGGCTTCAAGGGGATTTATGCATTCCTCGGGTAAATAAGATACCATACCACGGTCGGTAAAATCACGTATGCCTTCATACGAGTGAATTCTAATTGAATTCTTCTGCGACATTCTGAGTGCCTGGTAATACTCGTATGTGGAGTCTATCAGAAATTTTCGGTTCGGTATTTCGTTTTTTGTTATCTGTTCGCCCATTTCAAGAGTCATAAAAATGGGAGCGCACAGGAAAAATTCCATTATTATGCTCGTTTTGTCCTTATACCGGATGTTTTTGAGCTGGTCGTTTTTTATGTCCATGACGTTTTGAGTAAGCGATACCATACTGGTCATTTTGTCTGTTGAATATGAGATTCTCTTTGCGTATGTGTCGGCGAGTTTTTTGTTTTTTATCGAGAATCCGTGCGTCAGGTTTTCATCCGCAAATATGCAGAGTTCGCTTGTTATAAAATAAAACGGAAAAACTATGTCCGGTCTGTTTTCTATATCCGAATCTGAGCCTGAATAGTATATTTTATATCCCTTAAGCATGAATTCGACGGCACTTTTAACAGTTTTAGAATAATTCAAATCCGATTTTGATGTTATAATCTGTTTGATATCGGTTTCGGTGATATTATCCTTTACTGAATCGAATATTTTCACTGTAAGCGGGGCGTCTATATTTGTATATAGGCGTTTTTTTCCGTTTTGTTTCGTTTCCTGTTTTGTCACGGCGTACAGCGCATTTATAATCCCGGTGTGCGTATTTAAATTAGTTATGTTCCCGGTGAAATTAACGGCGGTTTTATCCTCGTCCGGCGTTCTGATTTCAGGCTTTGTGTCTTCGTCAAACAGGAAAATATTCAGATATTCGTTGAATTTGTCGATTCCGAAATTCATATCTATATATGCAAGCCTTATTTCCTTATCCTCATCCGGAGTCAGGTTCATGGACTTAAGCAGAAGTTCGAATTTCTGCGGGGAAATGCCGCGCTGTCCGTTAACTATTTTTACGAGATGACTCCGCTCTATCCCCGTGATTTCAGAAAGTCTGTAAACGGTGATATTGTGTCGTTTAAGCGCATTTTTTACGGCAGTCTGAAATTGCTCCATTTTTTCACCCTTTTAATCCCATTTTATTGCATAACTATTATATTTTAAAATCTGACGAAAATCAATGCAAATATGACAATAAAAGAAGCAAACAGTTACTTTTTGCATAAAAAACCGCAGGTATGTGAATAGAATACCTGCGGTCGGTTTTTATTAATAATGTGAATTATCTTTTTGACAGGACTTCTTTTTCGTACTTTTCGACTTCCGAATAATAATCCGCCGGTACGCCCGACTGTCTTAAATATTCGTTCCATATATCGCCGAACGGCATGGTTTTAAGCTCCTCCGACACCGTCATAAGGCGTGTGAATTCGCCCTTGTCCTGAAGCTCCTTCATCATATTTGAGGGTTCGAGAAGAGCGTAAAGCAGAGCCTTCTGTACGGAGCGCAAGCCCGTTACCCACGCGGAGATTCTGTTTATCGACGCGTCGAAATAGTCGGTTGCGATAAATACTCTGTCAAGCGCGTTGTTTCTGACGATCTCCTTTGCGATCTCCTTTGTCTCGTCGTCAAAAATAACGACATGGTCTGAATCCCAGCGTACTCCGCGCGTTATGTGGAGCGCGATTTTTTCATTAAAGAGAAGAAGAGAAGATATCTTGTCCGAAACGACCTCTGTCGGGTGGTAGTGACCGTTGTCCATGAGCGGGACTATGCCGTTTTTTGAAGCGTAATTCATCGTAAATTCCGCGCTGCCGACGGTGTAGCTTTCGAGTCCGATTCCGAATACCTTTGATTCGAGAGTTACGAATACCTTTGACTTGTCGTACGGAACGCTCAGTATCTCGTCGAGCGACTCTTTGAACCTTTTTCTCGGTCCGATTCTGTCGGCGGGGATGTCCTTGTATCCGTCGGGAATCCATATATTCATAACGCACGGCATGTTGGTCTGTTCCGCGAAATACTGCGAAATCTCAATGCATCTCTTGCCGTGTTCTATCCAGAATTTACGCACTTCTTCATCGGGTGAGGAGAGCGTTAAATTATCTTTGACCATCGGGTGAGAGAAAAATGTGGGGTTAAAGTCGATACCCATTTTTCTGTCGCGGGCAAAATCGACCCATCTTTTGAAATGCTCCGGCTTTATCGCGTTTCTGTCGGCATAATTTCCGTTTTCGAATATCGCGTACGAAGCGTGGAGATTTATTTTCTTTCTGCCGGGAACGAGCGAGCAGACCTTGTCTATGTCCGCCATAAGCTCCTCGGGTGTAGTCGCCTTTCCGGGGTAATTGCCCGTTGCCTGAATTCCGCCCGAAAGAGCTTCTTTCGAATCGAAGCCCGTTACGTCGTCGCCCTGCCAGCAGTGCATAGAAACGGGAATTGTCTTAAGCGTTTCGATAGCTTTGTCGGTATCGACGCCGTAATCGAGGTACATTGCTTTTGCGCTTTCGTATCTGTCCATTTTTTATCCTCCTTAAAAATCAGCCCTCTATATCCTGGTGGAATTCTCTTAGTTTCAATTCGGGATTTTTCTCCTGCGCCCAGTTAACAGCCCAGCTGCCGTTGAATATGAGAAGATCTCCGCCCTTTACGTCCTTTACCCAACGGGTGTCGGAGCCTAAATTATATTTGGTACCGTCGAAATTCTCGTTTTCGACTCTTCTTATCTGCTCGTGAGGAAGATCCTGTCTTAAATATTCGACTCCGTACTCGCTTTTCATTCTGAATTTGAGAACGTCGAACTGAAGCACTCCGACAACGCCGACGATAACCTTTTCCATACCGCCGTTTGGCAGAAAGAATATCTGAATCGCGCCCTCCTGTGCTATCTGATTCATGCCCTTTGCAAACTGCTTGCGCTTCATCGAGTCAACCTGTTCGATTATAGCGAAATGCTCGGGGGCGAACGTCGGAATTCCGGAGAATTTAACTTTATGCGAGGCGTCGCATACGGTGTCTCCTATCGAGAAAAAACCCGGGTCGAACACGCCGATTATATCGCCGGCATACGCCTCGTCTATAACGTCGCGCTCCTGCGCCATCATCTGCTGCGGCTGTGAAAGTCTCATTGACTTTTCGCCCTGAACGTGGTAGTATTCCCTGCCTCTCTCAAACTTGCCCGAACAGATTCGAAGAAATGAAATTCTGTCCCTGTGAGCCTTGTTCATGTTCGCCTGAATTTTAAATACGAATGCGGAGAAATGATCGTCGAGCGGATCTACGGTTTCGCCGTCTCCCGTTTTTCTCGGCAGGGGAGAGGTCGTAAGTCTTAAAAATGATTCCAAAAACTGCTCTACGCCGAAGTTATTAAGCGCGGAGCCGAAGAACACAGGGCTTAATTTACCCCTGCGTACCTCATCTAAGTCGAATTCTCCGCCCGCTCCGTCGAGAAGCTCCGTCTGGTCGATAAGGTCGTTCATTAAATCCTCGCCGATAAGCTCCTTTAATCTGTCCTTATCGTTTATATCGCATACTATCGATTCGAGTCTGATTCTGCCCGCGTGGAAGTTGTCGTAGGTCAGAACGTGCTTTTCGTTTCTGTCGTAAATTCCTTTAAACGTACTGCCGGAGCTTATCGGCCAGTTCATCGGATAAGTCGCGATTCCGAATTCGGTTTCCAGCTCGTCGAGAAGCTCGAACGGATCTCTCGCCTCGTGATCCATCTTATTTATAAAGGTAAAAATGGGGATTCCGCGCATTGCGCAGACCTTGAATAATTTTCTCGTCTGAGGCTCGATACCCTTTGCCGCGTCGATAACCATTACCGCGCTGTCCGCCGCCATAAGCGTACGGTACGTGTCCTCGGAGAAATCCTGATGTCCCGGGGTGTCGAGAATGTTGATGCAGTATCCCTCGTACTCAAACTGCATTACCGATGACGTGACGGAAATTCCTCTCTGTTTTTCAAGCTCCATCCAGTCTGAAACGGCGTGCTTGTCGCCCTGTTTGCCCTTGACGGAGCCTGCGGACTGTATCGCCCTGCCGTAGAGCAGAAGCTTTTCGGTAAGCGTTGTCTTACCTGCGTCGGGGTGTGAGATGATTGCAAACGTCCGACGGCGTTCGATTTCGTTTTTAGTCTTTGTATCCATAACGACTCTCTCTTTTGATTTAATATAAAATAAAATAACCGATTTATTTTACCATATACAATTTTTAAAATCAATAGCAGAGACTTAAATAAAAAAGCGTGTAAATACACATAATTTTATAACGGCGGGTTGACATGACAGCAACGAGGTGTTATAATGGTAATAAAAAAGCGTGTAAATACACATAATTTTTACGGAGGTGCTGTCCGTGATAGAGAGAAAACGTTATCTTGACAAGCTTATAAGTAAAAAACAAAACGGACTTATCAAGGTTATTACCGGAATAAGACGCTGCGGGAAATCGTATCTCTTATTTAATATTTATAAGAATTATCTTATTTCTTCGGGTGTTGATGAAAAAAATATTATTTGTCTTGCGCTTGACGACGACGAGAATATCAGATACCGCAATCCGCTCGAACTCGGTAAATATATCCGTTCGCTGACAGAGGACAAAAGCAGGGAATACTACGTTTTCCTCGACGAAATTCAAAAGGTCGCCCAAATAAATAATCCTTACGTGGAGTCGGGCGAGGACAAAATCGGATTTACGGACGTTCTGCTGGGGCTTATGAAGCGCGAAAATCTCGATATATACGTAACGGGTTCAAATTCGAAAATGCTCTCGTCGGATATTCTGACGGAATTCCGCGGACGGGGCGACGAAATAAGGGTAAGTCCGCTGTCGTATTCGGAATTTTATAATGCCTGCGGTGATGACAAGAACGGAGCGTGGCAGGAGTACGTAACATACGGCGGTATGCCTTTTATAATGAGCAGGCGCGGACACGAGGAAAAAGCCCGCTATCTGACCTCGCTGTTTGATACGATTTATATAAGCGATATTATGGAACGGAATTCGCTTGTAAAAGAGAAAAGCACGCTTGACGATATTTTAAATATCATATCTTCGTCTGTCGGTTCTCTTACGAATTCGAATAAAATCGCCAATACGTTCAAAAGCCGTAAGCAGGTCAATATAAGCCCGCAGAATGTCGGAAAATATCTCGATTATTTCCTTGACGCATTTTTGATTTACAAAGCCGAACGCTACGACGTAAAGGGCAGAAAATATATAGGGTCTCCGCTTAAATATTATTTCAGCGATATAGGGCTTCGCAATGCGAGACTCAATTTCCGTCAGACCGAGATCAATCATATTATGGAGAATATTATTTATAATGAACTGATATACCGTGATTTCAGCGTAGATGTCGGAGCGGTCGAATATTTTTATAAAGACAGCGACAAAAACAGCAAACGCTCACGGCTCGAAATTGATTTTGTCGCAAACAAGGGAAGCGTAAGATATTATATTCAGTCTGCGCTGACGGTGTCGGATGAACAAAAACGTGCGCAGGAAGTAAATTCGCTTAAACGAGTCGGCGATTCGTTTAAAAAAATCGTTGTAGTTTCGGATGATATAATTCCTCATTACGACGAGGACGGTATTTTTTATGTCGGAATAGAACGGTTTTTGCTCGACGAAACCGTAATGAGTTTTTAAAAAAAGCAACCGGAGACCGCCTTTTGAGCAGTCTCCGGTTTTTATGTTTGTGAATATTTTTATTGTGAAAAATCGGTAAACGCTATATTTAAGTCAACATTTCCCTCTATTCCTTTTACTTTTCCCGTGCAGGAGTACTGCCATATATCGTAATTATAATAGAATTTCGGCGTGGTTCCCTCATACTGTGCGTACCAGAACGAATAGTCCTTTATCTTGCTTAAATCATAGCGGGTATAGCCGTCGGAGAGATTGAAATATATAAGCGGAGTGTATCCCGCGCTTTTTATTTTTTCGCAGAACGCGACGGCGCATTTGTCGAGCGTTTCTCCCGTAACCGAATCGGTTCTCATTGCTGTGTCGGGCATGTTCTCCCAGTCGAAAACGACGGGGGCGGTGATTTTATAACCCTTTATGAGGGACAGGAGATAGTCCGCTTCTTCCTCCGCTTCCTCGACGTTTGTCGCCTGCGAGTAGAAATACGCGCCGACCTTCAGCCCGGCTTTTTCCGCGTTTTCGAGATTCTGTCTGAAATTCGCGTCCTCAATAAGCTTTCCCGACGTGCCGTAACCCCTCGCGCCGACTCTTATAATCGCAAAGCTTATCCCGTCGGAGGCGACCGCGTCCCAGTCGATATCACCCTGGTACTGCGAAACGTCTATGCCGGTGTAGTATTTTACGTTTTCGTCGTCATAATAAATTCTGCCCGAGTCGTCCGCTTTGAAATTTTCCGCCTTATATGCGTTTACCGCAACGTCTTCGTAGTACGGCGAGCCGTCGGCGTTGTATATTTTTTGAGTAGGCTCCTGCGTAGTCGGCTCCGATTTTATTTTAAGAGGGTCTATTATAAACAAAACCGCGAACACCGCGAACGCCAGAACCGCGCATCCCGCGATAATGTACGGCAGTTTTCGTCTTGTTGATGATTTCATGGTTTTGAACTCCTTTACGTTCGGCTTAATATACAGTATACCATTTTCGTTTTTATATGACAATATTATTTATTAAATCTTAAAAATCGCCGTACGCTCGTCCGACGGCGGTATTGACTTTTTTTTTCGGTTTGTATATACTTATGAGAGATAGTTATTTTTTATTTATATAATTATATAATACCGCGCCGTTCAGGGCGTGAGAGCGGAGGTTTTTATTTTGAATAAAAAAGCTGTTACAGCCGCTATCGCGGTGCTTGCCGTAGTATGCGTGTTTACTTTTCTTGTACTCGGCGGAGTTATCAAATTAAATCCCAAGGAACTCGAGAGCGGTTCCGAAAACGGCGGCTACGATACGTCGGCGTATCTCAGCGACGTAAAATATCAGAGCGAAACGGGCGATAAAATATATCTGCCGACGTTTATCGACGGAATTTATTATACCGCAGACACTATGGGCAACGTAAAGTTCTATGATTTTAATACCGAAAACGATACGTTTACCGAGCGTGCCGCCGACGGAACTTATGATGTCAGCGTAAAGATGAGCGAGCAGAATATAAAGGCAAAGGTAAGCTATATAAAAGCCGACGGAAAAACCGCGGGCTACGGACTGTACACCCCGACGATAGCTGGCGATACGGATTCCATTTACAGATACGTTTTCTTTGCCGTTACGGACATGCCGTCGGGCATGGGAAGTTCGTCTAATCTTCTCCTGCTTGCCGATTCGACCGAGAATAATTTCAGAAACGCCGAAAAGCTCTACGGCGATCAGTTTTCGTTCAATCCCGAAAAGGGAAGCGCGGAGCGCATTTATTCCGAGGCTAACAGGTACGTAGGCTCCGACGGAACGAAGAGAGCCGACTATGCTGTAGTTACGGATTATATTCTTAAAAACGAGCTTGACAATTCGCTGTTTATCTCGGGCAGACATTACGCCGAGGATGAGGATAAGTACGACCTTATGAAGGCGGGAGGAAGAGGAAACAACGTCGATAACGTTCTCGTTGAGGAGAATGTCGTAGGCAGATTCGTAAAAGCAACGGATGACGGAATTTTATACTTAACAGAGAACGCGGATAAAAACGTCGTACTTAAAAAGGTTGATTCCGATGAGGCGGTAAAGACTTTCGAGTGTAAACGCGACTCAATTTTTGTTTCGGGCGACTACATTTTTGCAAATAATTCCGTATACAGCGTAAATGACGATACTACGGTTGAATTAAAAGGTGATTTCCTTGCAAATTTCAAAGCCGATATGTTCGCTTGTAACGGAAAGACCGCATTTTTAAGAGGATATATCGATAAGACAAATCCCGCGATAGTCATAGCCGATATGACGACGGGCGAGTGTAAATACTATGTAAACGATATATTCATGAGTATAGTCAACCCCGAAATTCTTTCGGATTCGACCGTTATGTACACGATAGTTTCGGGTTCGGACGGTTCGGCTTTCAGATATTTTGTTGTTAAATAAAAAAGTAAAGAATGAGAGTATTCATTGACGCAGACGGCTGTCCCGTTGTCGATATCACAGTTTCGTTGTCGTCTAAGTACGGCGCAGAGGTGATTATAATTACCGACACGTCCCATATTATCGAGCGCGAAAACGCCGTTACGATAACGGTGGAAAAGGGTGCGGATTCGGCGGATTTTAAAATTGCGAATATGATTTCACACGGCGATATTGTCGTAACGCAGGACTACGGGCTTGCCGCCATGTGCCTTGCAAGGGGAGCAAGACCCGTTAATCAGAACGGCGTGATTTTTTCGGACGGCAATATAGAAAAAATGCTTTATACCCGTTATGTTTCAAAAGAAATACGGCGTGCCGGAGGCAGGACAAAGGGTCCTAAGAAACGCACGAACGAACAGGATGAGGATTTTAAAGGAGCGTTAAAATTTCTTCTTGAAAAATCATGCACGCCGTAAGGTATTTTCGATTATAATGTGATGAATACTTTTTTGTAGGATTGAGAGTTTTATGTTTGATATATTAAAGGAGGATATAGCCTCCGTAAGAGACAGAGACCCTGCGGTCGGGAGCGTTGCGGAGGTGCTGTTTCTCTACCCCGGAGTCAAAGCGATAAGGGCACACCGGCGGGCGCACAAGTGCTATAAACACGGGTTTATCTTTCTCGCCAGAATGATATCCCAGCGCGCCGCGAGGAAAACGGGGATCGAGATTCATCCCGGCGCGAAGATAGGCAGACGCTTCTTTATAGACCACGGAACCGGAGTCGTTATCGGCGAAACAGCCGAAATAGGCGACGATGTTACCATTTACCAGGGCGTTACGCTCGGAGGTACCGGCAAGGATGTCGGCAAACGTCACCCGACGGTAGGCAACAACGTTATGATAGGCGCGGGAGCAAAGGTGCTGGGACCCCTTCATATAGGCGACAACTCAAAAATCGCCGCGGGTTCGGTCGTTTTAAACGATATTCCCGCAAACTGTACAGCGGTCGGTACTCCCGCGAGAGTCGTAAAACTCGACGGCGTGAGAGTCGAGCACGTACAGAACCTCGACCAGATTCACATTCCCGACCCTGTCGCGCAGGAGCTTGAAAGACTCGAAAACGAAATAAAAGAGCTTTCCGCAAAGTTAGAAGCTAAGGAGAAAGAAAACAAATGAAAATATACAACACAATGACGAGACAAAAGGAAGAAATCAAGACGATCACTCCCGGCGAAATCAAAATTTATGCGTGCGGACCGACCGTTTATAACTATATTCATATAGGAAACGCAAGACCCATATGTGTTTTCGACGTAATGCGCCGTTATATGGAGTACAGAGGACTCAAGGTTACGTATGTTCAGAATTTTACGGATATCGACGATAAAATCATCCGCAGAGCGAACGAAGAGGGCGTTGACTTCAAGGCTATAAGCGAAAAATACATTGCCGAATACAAAGTCGACGCACACGGTCTTAACGTAAGAGACGCGTCCGTTCACCCGAGAGCTACGGAAAATATCGACGAGATAATTTCGATTATTTCTACTCTCATTGAGAAAGGCTACGCTTACGAGGTTGACGGAGACGTATATTTCAGCCCCTCAAAGGATCCCGAATACGGCAAGCTTTCGCATCAGCCCCTCGAAGATTTGGCGGCAGGCGCGAGAATAAACGTCGAGGATATCAAGAGAGAGCCTATGGATTTCGCGCTTTGGAAGGCGGCTAAGCCCGGCGAGCCTTACTGGGAGTCGCCGTGGGGCAAGGGCAGACCCGGCTGGCATATCGAGTGCTCGGCTATGTCGAGACGTTACCTCGGCAAGACGATTGATATGCACTGCGGAGGAAGCGACCTTATATTCCCGCATCACGAAAACGAAATAGCTCAGAGTGAGTGCTGTAACGGCGTAACGTTTGCGAACTACTGGGTTCACAACGGATTTATAAACGTTGACAATGTTAAAATGTCGAAGTCGCTCGGCAATTTCTTCACCGTCCGCGACGTTGCAGAAAAGTACGGCTACGAGCCTGTAAGATATTTCCTCATCTCGTCGCAGTACAGAAGCCCGATCAACTACTGCGTCGATATCTTAGAGCAGTGCAAGGCTTCTCTTGCAAGACTTTACACGTGCCGTAACGCGATCGACGACGCTATGGAGTATGCATCCGACGGCGATAACGGACTTGATGAATTTAATAAAATTGCCGAGAATCGCAGACAGCAGTTCATCACGGCTATGGACGATGATCTCAACACAGCTGACGCGCTTTCAGCAGTATTCGAACTCGTAAGGGATATAAATAAAATTATCGCTTCGGGCGATATTTCGAAGGGCGTTCTGACCGCTGCGGCGTCTGTATTCGACGAGCTGACGGGCGTTCTCGGTATTGTTTACAACAGAAAGAAGGATACGCTCGCAGAGGATGTCGAGGCTCTTATCGAGGCAAGAGCAAGAGCGAGAAAAGAGAAGAACTGGGCTGAGGCGGACAGAATCCGCGATGAGATAAAGAGTATGGGAATCGTACTCGAGGACACACCGCAGGGCGTTAAGTGGCATAAGGCTTAACAGCCGAATAAAGCATAATAAAAAAACCGCTCGGATTTAAAAGTCCGAGCGGTTTTTAGACTGTCGATAAAGCACCTGAACCACGCTGAAAAGAAATTTATATTTTGTTTCTTTAGATTAAAAAGGTTTTTTATTGACAATTTACAAATATATTTTGATTTTTTTAATGAAATGCCCCGAAACCTGATGATTTCGGGGCATTTG
>UQQT01000014.1 GCA_900543395.1 uncultured Oscillospiraceae bacterium
GGCATTGCAATGGCATTTACCGGTATGAGGCTTTTTCACCACTGATAAGGAGTTTTTCAAATGAAGGTAATGGTAATAGGCGGCGGCGGAAGAGAGCACGCCGTTATTAAAAAGCTTAAGCAAAACAAAGAAATAACCGAGCTTTACGCACTGCCGGGCAACGGAGGAATCGCCGAGGATGCGGTTTGCGTTAATATCGGCGCGTGCGACATTGCATCGCAGGTGAAATTTGCTGTCGAAAATAAAATCGATTACGCTGTTGTAACGCCCGACGATCCGCTTTGTCTCGGAGCCGTGGATGAACTGACAAAGGCGGGGATTCCTTGCTTCGGTCCTGATAAAAAAGCGGCCGTTATAGAGGGAAGCAAAGTCTTTTCAAAAAATTTAATGAAAAAATACGGCATTCCCTCAGCCGCCTACGAGGTTTTTGACAAAGCCGAAAGCGCGCTTTCATACCTTGAAACGGCACCGCTGCCTACCGTTATAAAGGCTGACGGCTTAGCACTCGGAAAGGGCGTAATTATCGCCGAAACGCGCGATGATGCAAAGCGAGCCGTTCGCGATATTATGGAAAACAGGGTTTTCGGAAAAAGCGGCGAAAAAATCGTAATAGAAGAATTCTTAACCGGTCCGGAGGTTTCCGTGCTTTCATTTACGGACGGGGAAACAATAGTTCCCATGGTTTCCTCAATGGATCATAAGCGCGCCCTGGACGGGGATAAGGGACTTAATACGGGTGGTATGGGAACAATAGCGCCGAATCCTTATTACACCCCCGAAATCGCAAAGCTGTGTATGGAAAAAATATTTTTACCCACGGTAAACGCTATGAACGCAGAGGGGCGCACCTTTAAAGGCTGCCTTTATTTCGGACTTATGTTAACGCCCGAGGGGCCTAAGGTAATAGAATATAACTGCCGTTTCGGCGACCCCGAAACACAGGTGGTTCTTCCGCTGCTTGAAAGCGACCTTTTTACGGTTATGCGCGCGGTTACAAACGGCACGTTAAAAAATACCGAGGTACGGTTTAAAGACGGCGCCGCAGCCTGCATTATAATGGCTTCGGACGGGTACCCCGTGTCTTACCGAAAGGGCTTTGAAATTAAAATGGACGAAAGCGTCAAAGACAGCGTTTATATCGCGGGTGCGGAAATAAAAGACGGCAGGCTTGTTACCTCGGGCGGCAGGGTTTTAGGCGTGACCGCAGCCGCGCAGACGCTTAAAGAGGCAATTTGCGCTGCTTATAAAAAGGCAGAGAAAATTTCGTTTGAAAATGCTTTTTACCGCAGGGATATAGGCTTAAGAGCGCTTAATGCTGGAAAGGAAAACTGATATGGTATACCGTATATTTACAGAAAAGAAAAAGGAGCTTGCCGCCGAGGCAAAGGCGCTGCTTTACGACATAAACACGCTTTTGCAGATTAAAAGCGTCACTGCATTGCGCGTTATCAACCGCTATGACGCGGAAAATATAACAAAAGAGCTTTTTGATTACGCGGTTAAAACCGTTTTTTCGGAGCCCCGGCTCGATAATACATATTCGGATCTTGAAAACGACGGCGCAGAGGTTTTCGCGGCAGAATATCTTCCCGGGCAGTTCGACCAGCGCGCAGACTCCGCCGCACAGTGCATTCAGCTTATATCAAAGGCGGACAGACCGATTATCCGCACGGCAAGGGTTTATATGCTGTACGGCAATATTTCGGCAAAGGAACTGAAAGCAATTAAAAAGTATGTTATAAATCCGGTTGAAGCGCGCGAGGCTCGACTCGAAAAACCGCAGACTTTAGCGTTAAAATACAATATACCCGATTCGGTAGAAACTCTTGACGGATTTATTTCACTTGATAATGACGGTCTTTCAGAATTTGTAAACCGCTACGCTCTTGCAATGGATACGGACGATATTAAATTCTGTCAGGATTATTTTAAATCGGAACTCCGTAACCCCACTATGACCGAAATCAGAATGATTGATACATATTGGTCCGATCACTGCCGTCATACGACGTTTTTAACCCAAATCGACAGCGCGGTTTTTGAAGACGAGCTGCTGCAAAGCGCTTATAACGATTATCTTGAAATGCGCAGGAAGCTCGGACGTACGAAGCCCGTTTGTCTCATGGATATTGCAACCGTTGCGGTTAAATATTTAAAAGCCGGCGGTTGTCTTGAAAAATTGGATGAATCGGAGGAAATCAACGCCTGTACCGTTAAAATCAAGGTAAATGTTGACGGCGAGGACGAGGACTGGTTACTTCTCTTTAAAAATGAGACTCATAATCACCCCACCGAAATAGAGCCTTTCGGCGGAGCGGCAACCTGTATAGGCGGCGCAATACGCGATCCTCTTTCCGGCAGAGCCTATGTTTACGGCGCTATGCGCGTTACGGGCGCGGCGAATCCTCTTAAAAAGGTGTCGGAAACGCTTCCCGGCAAGCTGCCGCAAAGAAAAATCGTTACAACCGCGGCAGACGGTTATTCCTCCTACGGTAATCAGATAGGACTCGCTACGGGAATCGTCGATGAAATATATCACGACGGATACGCCGCAAAGCGTATGGAAATAGGCGCGGTTATAGCGGCGGCTCCTGCCTCAAATGTAAGACGCGAAACCCCGTCCGCAGGCGATATCGTAATACTTCTCGGCGGCTCAACCGGACGCGACGGCTGCGGCGGTGCTACCGGCTCCTCAAAATCACATACCTTAAAATCGCTTGAAAGCTGCGGAGCAGAAGTTCAAAAGGGCAACGCACCCGAGGAAAGAAAACTGCAAAGACTTTTCAGAAACCCCACAGCCTGCCGTATGATAAAACGCTGCAACGATTTCGGAGCAGGCGGTGTTTCGGTTGCAATAGGCGAATTGGCTGACGGTCTTGAAATAAACCTTAATGCAGTGCCGAAGAAGTACGACGGGCTTGACGGCACCGAGCTTGCTATAAGCGAATCGCAGGAAAGAATGGCGGTTGTGGTAGCCGAGGCGGATGTCGACGCCTTCTTAAAGCTTGCCGACAGCGAAAATCTACAGGCAGTTCCCGTAGCCTCCGTTACTCAAGAACCGCGTCTTGTAATGAACTGGAACGGCAAGTCAATTGTAAACATAAGCCGTGAATTCTTAAATTCAAACGGCGCCGAAAAGCACATTACCGCCGTGGCTGTAAAGCCCGAGCCTTACGATAAAAAGATAACCGGCAGTTTTACGGAGAATTATCTTGCATTGGCAGATGACCTTAATATATGCTCTAAGCGCGGGCTTTCAGAGCAGTTTGACTCCACAATAGGCGCGGGAACGGTGCTTATGCCTTTCGGCGGAAAAAATCAGCTGACGCCCGTGCAGGCAATGGTACAGAAAATTTCGGTCGAGAAAAAACACACGAACGACTGCTCGCTTATGGCGTGGGGATATAATCCGTTTATCACCGAAAAAAGCCCCTATCACGGCGCCTACCTTGCCGTTATAGAATCGATTTCAAAGCTTATTGCTTCGGGAGCCGAATTTAAAGACGTTTACCTCACATTTCAGGAATATTTTGAACGGCTTAATAAAGACGAAAAACGCTGGGGAAAACCGCTTGCTGCCCTGCTCGGCGCGTTAAAGGCTCAAACCGAGCTTAAAACAGCGGCAATAGGCGGAAAAGACTCAATGAGCGGAAGCTTTGAAGATTTAGATGTTCCGCCGACATTGGTTTCCTTTGCGGTTACAACAGATAAAACCGAGAATATAGTATCAAACGAATTTAAAAAAGCCGGCAGTAAAGTTGTTTTAATAAAACCTGATTATAATAAAAACGGCTTGCCGGATACCGCTTCGCTTTTAAATGTTTTCAAAAGAGTAACCGGGCTTTTACGCTCGGGAAAAGCGACGGCATGCTCAACGCCTGTTCTCGGCGGTATAGCCGAGGCTGTAATGAAAATGTGCTTCGGCAACTTTTTAGGCTTCAGATTTGCCGATGAGCTTACTCTCGAGAAGCTTTTCGGATATTGCTACGGCGGATTCCTGCTTGAAGTAACCGAAGAGATTAACGACGCCGAACAAATCGGTGAAATAACATCAGACGGTAAAATTTCTTATAACGGCGAGGAAATAAAGCTTGAAAAACTGCTCGGAATATACGAAAACAAGCTTGAAAGCGTTTATCGCTGTAATAGAGAAAACCCCAAAACAGAAATGCAGACATTTTCCTATAAGGCTGAAAAACGAGTTTCTCCCGCAATAAAAACGGCAAAGCCGAAGGTGTTAATTCCGGTATTTCCCGGTACCAACTGCGAGTATGACAGCGCAAAGGCAATGCGCGACGCCGGCGCAGACCCCGAAATATTCGTCATAAACAACCGTACTGCGGAAAATGTCGCAAAAAGCGTCGAGGACTTTGCAAACAGCCTTAAAACCGCGCAGATAGTGTTTATTCCGGGTGGATTTTCGGGCGGAGACGAGCCCGACGGCAGCGGTAAATTTATAACAGCGTTTTTCAGAAATGCCGCGGTTAAAGAACGGGTTACAGACCTGCTTGATAACAGAGACGGACTTATGTGCGGTATATGCAACGGTTTTCAGGCACTGATTAAGTTAGGGCTTGTGCCTTACGGCAGAATAATCGATACCGATGAAAACTGTCCGACTCTTACATACAATACAATAGCGCGCCACCAATCTAAAATAGTAAGAACGCGTATTGCCTCAAATAAGTCACCGTGGCTGACCGATACCGAGGTAGGCGATATATACAGCGTTCCCGTTTCTCACGGCGAGGGCAGATTTTTAGCAAGCGACGAATTAATCCTCCGGCTTGCCGAAAACGGGCAGATTGCTACACAGTATGTAGATGAAAACGGCTTAGCCGTAAGTGATATTCGATTTAACCCGAACGGCTCATGCTATGCAATTGAGGGCATAACCTCGCCCGACGGCAGAGTGTTCGGTAAAATGGGACATTCCGAAAGATATGCTCGGGATCTTTACAAAAACGTTCCCGGAAATTATGACATTAAAATGTTCCGCTCTGCCGTTAAATACTTTAAATAAAGCTGAGAAACGATTTTTTTAAATTGATTAAGATGCTTCTAAATCCGTGCGTAATTTCAGTGTACAGCTCAAACTGCCGGACAATTATTACATTCGCAATAAGACTTTTTTTCAATCCGTGATGTCCTCCCGGTAATTCACCATGTGAGGTTTTTTCGAATCTTTCCTTTATCCTTACGCCTTGCTGAATTTTGCTCAATAGCGGTAATAAAATTTTATGTGCTAAACGAAAAGGTACAGGCATAGAATGTATTATCAAAGAGAAAATCAGTAAGGCAGGCGACCGCACTTTGGGAAAAATCAGGCTGAGTTATTCGTTCAATAATCCGAACCCGACGGATGACACCGCCGAAATGCTTTTAAAATTTTTCATTGAGGCAAATAAGCCGAGGGTTGAAAAAGCCGTAAAAAACGCTGTTGATAACAGTGAAAAAACAATTAGCCATTCTGCATAAAGCGGAATGGCTTTTGTAAAACAACGATCGTCATGTTAGTACGGCTTATAAAAGCAATTGCGTTATCGCGCCGCCGAGAATCATAGGACAAAGACAATAATCCGAGCTATATGAAAAACAAATTCGGATTTATTGTCGGATGTCCGGGGAAAGGAGAATTCTTTATGAACATAGCGGCTTACTGCCGTGTATCAACCGAAAAGGAGGACCAGTTGAATTCGTTAGAAGCTCAAAAGAGCTTCTTTAAGGAATACACCGACCGTTCGGGAGACAAACTTGTAAGGCTGTATGCCGACGAGGGCTTATCGGGAACAAAAATCAAAAATCGAAAGCAGTTTCTTAAAATGATGACGGATGCCGAAAACGGATTGTTTGACAGACTGGTTGTAAAAGATATCTCACGCTTTGCAAGGAATACCGTTGATCTTCTGCAAAACATAAGAAGGTTGAAATCACTCGGCATAGAAACGCAGTTTTTAACGGCAAATATGACAAGCATGGGAAACAGCGAATTTGTTCTTACCGTGTTCGGCGCATTGGCACAGGAGGAGAGCGCAAATACCTCCAAGCGTGTTAAATTCGGAAAAAAGATAAACGCCGAAAAAGGCAGAGTTCCGAATATCGTATTCGGATACGACAAAACGCCCGGAGATTATTTTAATCTGTCAATTAACAAGGATGAGTCCGATGTGATCCGCCGGATTTATATGTGGTATTTAAACGAGGGCTTCGGTACAGCCAAAATAGCCTCTATGCTGAATGCCCGCGGAATCAAAACAAAACGCGGCTGCGCTTGGTCGCAGAACGCGGTCTGCCGAATCCTTGAAAACGAGCTGTATACAGGAAAAATCGTAAACGGGAAGGAAGAAGTTTCCGACTTTCTTACCGGCAAGCGCACCTTAAAAAGCGAGGATGAGTGGTATATATCTGTCCGTCCCGATCTTCGGATTATCAGTGATGAGGACTTTGCCGAAGCCGGAAGGCTCAAAGCCGAGCGGGGAAAAAAATTTCGTACGGATAAAGAAAGGTACAGTAATCAGCATTTGTTCTCAACGCTTATAAAATGCAGAGACTGCGGACGGTCATTCAGGCGAAGCGTACGTACTTATAAAAACACATTTATCAGATGGACCTGTTCAGGACATAACATGGACGCAAACCGTTGTCAGAATACGGTATCGATTGATGAAAACGAGCTGACAGAGGTTATTGAGCGGTATTTTACGAACATACTTAAGAATAAAAAAAATGTCACCGAATATGCGGTGAACGAATTTCAAAAGGAATACCGTGCCGTGGATGAAAATTCCGTTTACGAAAAAGAGCTGCGAACAGCGATTGAAAAGCTTAGGCGAAGCCGTCAAAAATATATTGATATGTATACAGACGACCTTATCACCCGTGAAGAATTGAATGACAAAATCGGCAAGGACAAGCAGGAAATGAACCGTCTGCAGGATGAGCTTAAAATTGCGGAACAGCACCTGACAAAAGGAAACCGGCTGAAAATAATACTTTCCGACGTCTTTAAAGGGATTGAGGATATAGTTAGTTTAAGTACAGTTACCAACGCACAGCTGCGAAGGATAATAGACAGAATAGAGGTCGACCGAAACGGAAACGCTGAGGTATTCCTGAAAAAGCTCCGGGACGCGGGATTTGATTAACCGTTCGTATTTGTAACAGCCGTACATACGGACGTTGCACAAAGATTAAAAAAATTAAGTCCTTCTCTGTACGTTCGGGTCAGAGAAGTTCTCGAAGTAAATAAAGCACAGAGGCATATTCGAGGCGGTCTTGCCACAAAGGAAAAATACAAAAAATTGAAATAAAAATCGACGCGGATTTTGTATCTGAATGCGATTCCGCGCCGTTTTTTTTTGAATTTATATTGACTGTATTTTCATATAATGATAATATAAATATAGTGTTAGTCATAACTAACAAATTAATAAACGGAGAATGTAATATGACATTGGACGAATTAAAAGCCGGAGAATCCGGTGTTATAAGCGAGGTCGGGGGCAAGGGGGCACTGAGACTAAGACTCCTTGACATGGGGCTTATACCGAGAACACGGGTTAAAATACAAAAACTTGCCCCTTTGGGCGACCCTATTCAGATAACACTCAGAGGATATGAACTGACAATCAGAAAAGACGACGCGTCAAAAATTACCGTAGTTAAGGACGGTGAAAAAGCATGATATTCGCGCTCGTAGGAAATCAAAACTGCGGAAAAACCACACTGTTTAACGCCCTGACGGGATCAAATCAGCATGTCGGAAATTTTCCGGGAGTTACAGTCGATCAAAAAGAAGGAGAAATTAAATATTCCAAGGGTAATTTCGTTGTAGATCTTCCCGGTATTTATTCAATACGTCCGTATTCTACCGAGGAAATAGTTACACGAGACTTTGTTTTGAACGAAAAACCGGACGGAATAATCAATATCGTCGACGCTACAAATATTGAGAGAAATCTATATCTGACTCTTCAGCTTCTGGAGCTTCAGATTCCGATGATAATCGCGCTTAATATGATGGATGAAGTCAGAAATAACGGTGGAAGCGTTGATATCGACAAAATCAGCGAATTGCTCGGCGTTCCCGTCATACCCATAAGCGCAGCAAGAAACGAAGGCATTTCAGACATCGCCGATATGATAACACAAACTGCAAAAAATCGGATTCTGCCCAAAATCCTCGATTTTTGTCCGGACGGAGCCGTGCACAGATGTATACACGCTGTATCATACATAATTGAAGACCATGCAAAAAATATAGGCGTATCGCCGAGATTTTGTGCGACAAAGCTTATCGAGGGCGATCAGTCGTTTGTTGAAAAGCTCTCTTTATCTCAAAACGAAACGGAAACTCTCGAGCACCAAATTCTCGAAATGGAAACAGATACGGGACTTGACAAAAATGCCGCAGTCGCGGACATGCGTTATAATTTTATAGAAAATGTCTGCGCTCAAACTGTCGTAAAATGCCATGAGAGCAAAGAGCATAAGAGAAGCGTTAGCATTGACAGGGTTCTGACGGGAAAATACACCGCTATCCCTATGTTTATTTTAATTATGGCTTCTGTTTTTCTGCTTACCTTTAACGTTATAGGAAGCTCGCTGAGCGACTTGCTGAGTCTCGGAATAGACGCGCTTACAAATTTATGCGATAAAGGACTGACCGCATACGGTATCAATCCTGTCGTTCACTCTCTTATAATAGACGGAATATTTGCCGGCGTGGGAAGCGTACTCTCTTTCCTGCCGATAATCGTCGTGCTGTTTTTCTTTCTGTCTATTCTCGAAGATACGGGTTACATGGCGCGAGTCGCATTTGTTATGGACAAGCTTTTACGAAAAATCGGACTCTCCGGAAAGTCGTTCGTTCCGATGCTTATAGGCTTCGGCTGCTCAGTTCCCGCAATAATGTCGACAAGAACTCTTTCGTCCGAACGCGACAGAAAAATGACTATCATGCTGACGCCGTATATGAGCTGTTCCGCAAAAATACCGATTTATGCGGTATTTTCTGCCGCATTTTTTAAGGGCAAAGAAGCTCTCGTTATGACCGGACTCTATTTTTCCGGAATAATCGTCGGAATTATAATGGCTCTTATTTTCAAAAGCACGCTGTTCAGAGGCAATCCGATACCGTTCGTTATGGAGCTGCCCAATTACAGACTCCCCTCCGCAAAAAGCGTAGGATTATTGATGTGGGAAAAAGCAAGAGACTTTTTAACAAAGGCATTCACCGTTATTTTTGCCGCATCTATTGCTATTTGGTTCTTACAGACATTCGATACCAGACTGAATGTTGTTTCCGACAGTTCGCAAAGCCTGCTCGCCGATATCGGTCAGATTATTGCTCCGATTTTCAAACCCGCAGGATTTGACGACTGGAGAATAGCAACGTCGCTTATAACCGGATTCACCGCAAAGGAAGCCGTAGTCAGCACGATGAGCGTACTGCTCGGAGTCGGAACGGATCAGCTTGCCGGTGCGCTTACTTCCCTATTCCCGTCAACGCTTTCGGCGGTAAGCTTCCTGCTGTTCACTCTTCTGTACACACCGTGCGTAGCCGCCGTTGCTACAATAAAACGTGAGCTTGACTCTACGCTTAAAACGGCAGGCGTCGTATTTCTTCAATGCCTTGTCGCATGGATAACGTCGGTCTGCGTTTATCAGATAGGTATGCTTTTATGAGAATCAGAGATTATGTACTCATTGCAATAATTGCGGTATGGCTTATCATCGCCGTGATTAAAATAATAAAAGCCGTAGTAAACGGCAGCTCCTGTTCATGCTCGGGATGTGCAAATTCAAAAACCAAAAAGAACAGCCGACGCTGTAAAAATAAATGCGGAGAATGCCCGCACTGCAAAAACAAAACTAATTAAAAAAACGAGGTTCGCAAAAAAAACGAACCTCGATATTTTTTAGGCAAATATAGCTCCGAATACGCCGTAAACAATCAATGACATAATCATGCCTGCAATAAAAACACCGAGAGCGATAATCGGAAGCGCCTTTTTAAATCTGATATCAAGCAGCGACGCCATCAGCGCACCCATCCATGCACCCGTGCCCGGCAGCGGAATCGCAACAAAGACAAGCAGTCCCCACTGTTTTCCTCTCATGATTTTTTCTCTGTTTTTTTCTGCCTTGCCCTCGAATTTCGTTATAAGTTTTTCAAAGGGTTTATAACGTCTTAAAACGGTAAAAATCTGTTTAATTAACAGAAGAATAAAAGGAACGGGAAGCATATTGCCGAGATAACATATTATAAACGCTCTGACAAATTCAACTTCGAGCATTTTTGCCGCTATCATTCCGCCTCTTAATTCAAAAATCGGAAGCATTGATACAAGAAAAATCGTTAATTCCGGAGGAATAACGTCTTTAAAAAGATTGACAAAGTTATTAAGCAGCTGTTCGGTCAATTAAGACACCTCTTATTGTTCGATTTTTTCAAGAAAAGCATGTGCATTTTCAAGAATGTATTTATCGTTTTCAAATTTGAGCATATCGAGAGCCTTGGCGTATTCGAGCCAAATATAATCCTCGATTTCTTCCTTTTGAATAACGGTCTGCGTATCTTCCGTAGTCGCAAGAAAAACCGTAACGTTTTTTTCAACGCGTCCGGCAATCCTGTAATCGGAGGACATTTCAAATCCGTCAAAAATACTGATGTGCAGTCCTGTTTCCTCAAGAACCTCTCGTTTTGCGGTATCTAACTTTGTTTCTCCTTTCTCTATATGCCCTTTCGGGAACCCCCAGTGGCTCGAACGCTTATTTTTTATAAGCAAAAAGCGTCTTGCACCGTTTATATCCCTGAATATGACAGCCCCGCAGGAGCTTTCGTACAGACATTCGAGCGTATACTTCGAATCCCTTTCGTAAAAAGCGATTTTCTCTGCAATATCGTGATTGATATAGCGTGATTTTTTAGGTGCGACGACAATGTAATTAGGACGCTTGTCGGAATGTCTTACGACAGCTATAATACGTCCCTCAAAAATCTTAACAGGGTGACTAATGCCCAGTATACACGCAGAATAAATAAACGCGCGTTTTTCTGTTTTTACTTCGGCTATACCGAAATTCAACTGATATCTGAGATTCAGTCTCGCGTCAAAATAATTGCAGGGCTTTGTCACACGCACACGAACGTTCTTACCCAACATATTATTTCTTCCATTCTTAGATAAACTGATATAATTATACCTAAAAACGGCTCACACTGCAAGACATTTTTAATAATATGTTGAAAAGAATTGTTTTTTCTGAAAATTAATACAAAAAGCGCGGTCGAATCATCAACCGCGCCGTGAAATATTACAAATCAAATTTATAATAATTTAATTATTTCTTCTTTTCCCAACCCTCAAAGATTTCGTCGAACTTATAAACGTTGTTCTCATCTTTAGTGTGGTTGTTATACCATACCTGAGCAAAGAACGGATTGGTTCTTGCAATCTCGTCATAGTGCCATTCCTTGACGGGTATGTAGCACTCGGGACACCAGTGTCCGCCTAAAAGAATAAGGTTCGGGCTTGCTTCAAACTCTGCACCGCAGGTTCCGCACTTCCATTTAAGCTTAGTGGTAAGATCGCCCTTCTTCATGCTCTTGCTCAGGCACTTACCGCCTCTGAACTCCGCTGCCTTTTTCATATCCTCGATATCAAGCTCGCTTAAAGGCTTGCTTTCATCGTAGCCGTGATCAAGCTTATAATTATCGGCGTCCGAAATATCCTTTTCGGGACTCTTCAATTCGAAGTTATCCCACGACTTGCCGATACGGTACCAGTCGGTGAGTGTGCCGTAGTATGCGCTGATTCTTACGGGATCCTTTTTTGCAATCCAGTCAAGAGTACCCCACCTGGGAGTCATTGCAATCTTCTTCATGAAGGGTTTAGCGCATGCGGCGATAAGCTTCTTTGTCGGAATATACTTCGGCAGTCTGAAGTAAAATTCGCACTCAGATGCCATTCTGTCGAAGTAGTCCTTAACGGGCATATTCTCACGGAAGTGAAGATACTCTTCAAGCTTATCGGAGTCTGCATAATACTGACCGTGGAAGTTTTTAAGAGTAAACCAGTCGGGATCGAAAAGCCCCTTGGGCGAACCGAGACCGATACAGCCTAAAAGAAGCTCCTCAAACTCGAAATTCGTAAGACGGTACTGTTTACCCGAACCGATGTTATAATACTTCTGCCAGAACTCTTCGGGAAGATTCTCCTCGGTAACGAGGTTGCACATAAGTCTTCCGCTGTCCTCTACGGTCGCCCACTCGAGCATGCCGTTGAGAGGTACGTGGTACATGATAGGCTCCATGTTATGAAGAATAGCAGGATAAAGAATACCCGACTGACGCATAACAACCCAGTGCTTGATTCCGCTCTCTACGAATATTCTCTCTGCCATAACCTTTGAAATAGCATAGTGGTCATATACGGAAACCTTAATCGGGTCGCCGCAGCGTCCCCAGTGGATAGGATAGTTTCTGTCGCCCGTTTCTGCAACAGAACCTATGTAGCAGACTTTAATATCATCCTTATTGGGCTGTGCAAGAACAGCCTTGCAGATGTTCTCTGCCGCGCCGACGTTGACCTTACGGGTCGTATAAGGCTTGTAGTCGGCGGCGGGAGAAACCATACCGCCGATATGAAGAATATAGTCGCTTCCGGTTACACCCTCAAGAATTGCATCGTAATCAAGGAAATCGCCCCAAACGATTTTAACGTTGGGATAAAGCATGTACTTTTTAAGCTTTTCAAGGTTTTTCTCACTGCGGCGTGCAAGAACCTTAACGGTTACGTCGTCGTGCTTGATAAGCTCCTGAAATGCAGCCCAGCCCATAGTGCCGGTACCGCCGGTAATAAATACTGTTTTTTTAGCAGCCATAATAAACTCCTTTTTAATTTATCGTTTTTTACGAATTGCTTTTGTATTCTCTATAATTTTAGCATTAAAGCATTTTTTTTGATTAATTATATATAAAATCACAGTGTACAGATTGTAAACTTTTATTTAACAAAATATTAACACAGAGGTGAATTATCCGTTTTCCCTTACTTCGTCGCATATGTGTTCGATAAATTCATAGTATGACATAAGAAAATCGAACGATTTAATTATAAAGTCCTTTAAATCATGAGAGTAAAAAAGCTCGTTATATTCTCTTCCTGCGGTTACGTACAATTCTTTTTTATTAAGCCACGGGGTTAATAACTCCCCTGCATCGCCCTTGCTTCTCTTATAATCGTCTCCGCCTAAAACGAAAATTTTACTCTCGGAAATTTTTTCGGCTAACGGCGTTATTTTCTCCGGCTCGTTGAGTATTATATCGCGGTATCTTAACATAACCGTCTGAGGAGCTTTGAATATACCGCACCCGACGCTCCAGCCATCGGGGGAAATGCTGAAATAAAACGACGGTCTGTCATATTCGTCGGCATATGCGTTATATATCGAAAACCACATATGATCCTTATACGGACCGAACGGCGAAGGACGGCGCAGATCTCGGTTGATTCTCGAAACATGCAGATCGAAAACATGCGAGGTATACGTATCGTTCATATAATTATACACTTCGTTTGCAAGCTCCTTGAACGGAGCCTGCAAGCATCTTTTATATAGCTCCCGGTGTTCGTCAAACCACGGCTTATTATTGTTAAAACGTAAGTCCCAAAGAAATTCGGGCAGTTCTTTTGAAAACTTTTCAAACATCGTTCCTCACCCCGAAATATAATATCAGTATTAAAAAGTTTTGTCAAACAGTATTGTAATTACAATTTATCTGTTGTAAAATAGAGTTGTAAAAACATTTTACCCGACGGAGGTGTTTATTATGTGGTTAGAGGTTATCGTCGTATTAATTAAACTGATTAAGTTTCTTGCAAAGATTTTCGGTTCCGTCGAAAAACCCAGCAAGAAGAGCTGAAATCTTAATAACAGAAAAACTGCGGGGCTGTTCGTTTATGAACAGCCCCGTTATCATATTTAATTCTTTATCTGCTTCTTTTTGAAAATAACAAATGACAGCATGTAGAACACAGCGGAACATATTGTTACGACAACGGCTCCGATAATAGGATTGAATACCGTCTGAAGCGAAGCGGAGTAACCTGACTGCAAAGCGTTATAGTCAATCGGATTTTCAAGATAAAAAGACATTTCAAGGTACGGAACGGGCGTGTATTCAAGAAGTCCGTTAAAGACAACATTTATCTCCTTAAATAATTCGTTCGCGAATACATCCGCAATCTGTATCATATTCGAAAGCGCGACGGCAAGCACGCCTCCCTTAGTAAACAGAACGGAAAGGAATATTGAGAATGAAACCATTACGTTTACAGAGAACAGGGAAAGCAAGCACTTCAATAATGCAATAGCAGCGGAAGAAATCGCATACGCTTTACCCGAAGCGTGAACCATTACGACTTTATCAAACAGATTTTTCGTTTCGCACAGTCCCATATTCAGCGCACTCATTAAAACAAACGAAACAAGCATAAGTCCCGCACCGTAAATGAATATGGAAAGTATTTTTGACAGAAGAATCTTGCTTCTGCTTCTCGGTCTTATCAGCAGCAGCCTTATTGAGCCGGACATGAATTCGTTTGACATCGTAGTTCCCGCCATAACTATCATAAACAGACAGATAACAACGTTTATTATCTTTATTTGCGAGGTAAGATATTCGCTTGCGGATTTCGATTCATTTCCGGATATGGGTATGTTCTTTTCAAATGAATACTTTACAGCATTGATTGCATTGTTTGCAGCCTTTACGGAAGGCTCGACGGAAAGAACATAACGGTGATAGCTCTTGTAATAATCGGCGTAATCCCTCTTATAAATATCCTCGTCATATATTATATTTGAGCTTAATGCATTAGCGGCAGCGGCAAGTGTTTTTTTGATCTCCGAGTAATGCCAGTCATTTACTTCATATTTACCGTTAAGAAGCTGCTGATATCCCCACAGCAAAACATTTTTACTCTCATAATTCGCTTTTGCATCGGTTAAAACTTTCTTGTCGTCGACAGTCTTTGTTTTATTATAGAGAGTCTGCGCGTCGTCAAGGGTCTGCTTAGCCGTTTTGACTTCATCCTGAGCAACCTTAACAAGATTCTCATATTTCTTTACAATCGAAGCAGACTTAATATATTTTGCGACATTCTCCTTATTCCTTTGAGCCTGGTCGCGAAGCTTTACATATTCCTCTTTTGAAAGTCCCTCATAAGTAAACGGGTCGCCGTCTTCATTTGTTTCGGGTATATCCGGCTTTTCGGTTATAGCCGATAAATCGGACAAATTATAGTTAATGTAAGGATTGCTGTAATAATTTGCGTCAGGCTGGGCGGAATACATGGCAGGATAGAAATATGATTCTATTTCCGAATACGCAATTGAGCCCTTTGACAGCTCATCAAATGCTTTGGCTCTCGCGCAGTAATATAAAGCATAGACTTCAAAATATTCCTCATATCTCCAATCGTCTTTCGAAATAGAATTATCGCTGAAAAATCGGGACGCCTCGGAATAACAGGAATAATATGCTTTTAAAACGGGAGAGGCGTTTTCATCTAAGTAATAATATTCATCCTCCCAGTATGCTATATCGTTTTTTCTTTTCTCTTCAATTTTATCGTTTATAAAATATCCCGTCGGCAAAGCAATGGAAACGATAAGAATTAAAATAACGAAAACTTTGAAATAAACGGCTTTGCCGGTTTTTATAAGTTCATTTTTTACAAGGTTTCCTAAGCCTTTCATATTCCTACGCCTCCCGGTACGTTATGCGAGGTCTTTTCCATATACGCATCCTCAAGCGTTCTCGTTTTCGGAACGAGAGAATAAAGGGTAATTCCCTGCTCTACAAGAGATTTAACAAACTCGGGAACGTCCGTTTTTTTCAGCATAACTGCCGTATGTCCGTTTTCATGAACGGTAAAGGGCATGTTTTTCATATTAAGGAACATACCTATATCGCTGTCTCCGCAGTCAAGCTCATATTCTACCGACGCGTCGGAGGAGACGTGCCTTATTTCAGACATGCTTCTTATATCGACGATTTTTCCTCTGTCGATTATCGCAATTCTGTCACACATCAGGTCAAGCTCGGCAAGCATGTGAGACGAAACGAGTACGGAACAGGCGTTTTCTCTTGTAATTCTCTTAAAAATATCTCTTAACTGCTTGATTCCGTCCGGGTCAAGACCGTTTGTCGGTTCGTCAAGCACGAGAAGCTTCGGATTATGAAGCATTGACTGGGCAATACCGAGTCTTTGCCTCATACCGAGAGAATATTTAGAGATTTTATCGTCGATTCTTCCTTCGAGCCCGACGATTTTTATAACCTCGTCCACTCTTGAATCGGGGATGTTATCATACATTCTCTTGTACTGCATGAGATTTTCTCTGCCGGTAAGATTTTTGTACATCTCGGGATTTTCGATAATTCCGCCGATATGCTTTACGGCGTTTTCAAAATCCGTCACTACGTTTCTTCCGCAGACGATGATCTGTCCGTCGTCGACTCTCAATAAACCGAGAATCATTTTAATGGTAGTTGTTTTACCCGAACCGTTGGGGCCTAAGAAGCCGAAAATTTCGCCCTCGTTTACGGAAAATGTGATACCGTTGAGTATGGTTTTCTTGCCGAGTGTTTTTGAAACGTTGTTAATTTCAAGAATGGTTGAACCCATACCCTTATCCCTCCTATACTATTTGGAATATGTAGAATTTAAGATAATCCGTCTCGGGAACATTCCAAAGAATCGGATGATCGCACGATTGCTGACGGTGTTCAATCTGTCTTAATGAAACTCCCGCGTCCGCGGCGGCTTCGTGAAGCATTTTTTTAAACAATCCGTCCGTCATAAAATGAGAACACGAACATGTTGCGAGATATCCTCCGCGGGGCAGAACCTTCATTGCCCGGACGTTTATATCCTTATAACCTTTATATGCGTTTGCTACGGTCGAACTGCTTTTTGTAAACGCGGGCGGGTCGAGAATTATATAATCGTAATCGCATTTACCCTTTGAGCTCATTTCGGTAAGCAGGTCGAAAACATCCGTACATACAAACGACATATTCTTTTCAAGCGAGTTGAGCTTTGCGTTGGCTTTCGCCATATCGAGTGCGTCCGAAGAAATATCGACGGCAGTTACGCTCTGCGCTCCCGCCTTTGCACAGTTTAATGCAAACGAACCCGTATGAGTAAAGCAGTCAAGAACCTTTTTTCCGTGCGCTATTCTCGCGGCGGCGGCACGGTTGTATTTCTGATCAAGGAAAAATCCCGTTTTCTGTCCGTTAATAAAATCAACGCAGTATTTTATCGAGTTTTCCGTAATAACGACCGTGCCCGGAATATCATCACGGGTTATTTCGCTGTGCCAAAAATCCTTATAACGTTCGAGTCCCTCTTTGCTTCTCGTTGACGCGTCGTTTCTCTCATAAATAGCGTCAATCGTTTCTCCGCGTTCGCGCAGAGCGTTTACAAGAAGCGTAAAAATCATGTCTTTTCTTATGTCGATACCGCAGCTTAACACCTGTGCGACAAGAACATTCGAAAATCTGTCGACGATAAGTCCCGGAAATCCGTCCGAATCGCCGAAAATCAGACGACAGCATTTAAAATCGTGATTCATAACGGTTTTTCTGTAATCAAGACAGTAATTAATACGCCTTTCAAAAAAAGCCTCGTCGAATTTATCGTTCGCATTTCGAGAAATAATACGCACGCGAATTTTTGAATTATCGTTTACAAATCCGCTGCCGAGGTAACGTCCTTTCAGACTGCGTACGTCGGCGATATCGCCGTTTTTATACTCCCCGCTTATTTCGGTCACCTCGTCGGCATAAACCCACGGATGTCCGTTTTTAATACTCTTTTCCGCTTTTTGCGAAACGGTAAGAGAAACATAAGGTCTTGTCATGCTGTATTCTCCTTACAATTCGATTATATCTACCGCCCGTTTTTTTTGCAATAGATATCAAAATATCTTAATGAATCTTAAATATTACTTAATGATTTTTACAAGCAAAAGAAATAACCGCGCCCGTTTCCCGTCGGAATTAGGCGCGGTATCACATAATCCGATTACAGAAGCTATAATCAGATTGAAATTTCAAGAGCAATCTTGTAGAGGTCAAGATCTATCTGCTTTTTCATATTAAGAGCCTCATAGATATCATAGTCTACAATCTCGTCTTTCTTGTTGGCTACTACTCTGTTACCGATGCCGTCCATGAGAAGATGTACGGCGCGGGAGCCCATCTGACTGCCGAGAACTCTGTCCTTAACCGAGGGAGAACCGCCTCTCTGAACATGACCGAGAATGGTTGCACGGCTTTCAACTCCGGTTTTTTCCTGAATGAGCTTTGCAAGGTCGGCAACTCCGCCGATACCCTCTGCTACCATTATAATAAAGTGCTTTTTGCCTGTTTTCTGTGTGCGTCTCATTCTGTCGATAACATCCTTTTCTATATCAAAAGGAACCTCGGGAATAAGAATCGAAGTAGCGCCGATGGCGATGCCTGCGTTGAGAGCAAGATAACCGGCTCTTCTGCCCATTACCTCGACAACCGAACATCTGTCGTGAGACTCCGTGGTATCTCTGATTCTGTCAACCATATCCATAATGGTATTAAGAGCCGTATCATAGCCGATAGTATAATCACAGCATGCTATATCATTATCAATCGTTCCGGGAATACCGATACAGGGAATTCCTTTTAATGAAAGATCTCTCGCTCCTCTGAACGAGCCGTCGCCGCCGATAACAACAATACCCTCGATACCGTTTTCCTTACAAACCTCGACAGCCTTGTTAAGACCTGCTTCGGTCTGGAATTCGGGACTTCTTGCAGAGTAAAGCATAGTGCCTCCTCTGTGGATAATATCCGAAACGGAGCGAATATTCATCTTCTCCATATCGCCCTTCATAAGACCGTTATATCCCCTGCGAATACCTAAAACTTCCATATCGTTCTCGCAGGCTGTTCTTACGACCGCCCTGATAGCGGCGTTCATACCGGGTGCGTCGCCGCCGCTTGTAAGAACTGCAATTTTATTCATAACAGAGATACCTCCAAAAAATTCTTTGTATAAAATTTTAATATTTTTATAAAAAATAGTCAATATCGTATTCGTCTAAAATTTACACGGTTCAACTATTTTTTCAGTACAACATTACCCGTTCCGAGGATTTTTTTGAGCTCGTCAATAAGAGACTCGTTTATGTCCGCCGTAATACCGCAATTCATCTGATACTTTTTCGTATCGTTAAAATAGAAATGAACCGGGGTCATTCCGTTAAAAATACGCAGCAGACTTACGGTTTTTTTGACCTCCTCGCAGTTCCTTGTGGGAACTCTCAAAAACAATCCGTTGTTCTTGCCGTCAGAGGCAGTATTATTTTGAACGACGCTGCGGGACGGCTGTTCGGTTCGGGCAGAAGTCTGTGAATAATCATACGCGTTTTTCACCGGCACGGACTCTGCCGACAGAGGAATATTTCTCTTTATCGGCGTATACTCCGGCGGAGGCGGTGCGTTTCTGATATTCTTAGCCTGTTCCGGAGACGGTGCAAGCGTGATTTCGTCAAGAGACATTTTCGGATCTTCGTCGTCGCTCAATTCGAGCCTGCCGACAATTTCGACTATATTATCCTCCTTTAAAAGCTCCGCAAACTGTATAAACTTTTTCGGAAATACGATTAAATTGATCATACCCGTAACGTCCTCCGCCTGAAGAAACGCCATCGTAGTATCTGATTTCGTTATCTTTTTGCGAACGGAAGAAAGAATTGCGACTATTTTTATTTTCTGTCCCGAATGATACATGGAGTTTTTATCATTTACGTCGCATTCGAGCAAATCTGAAATCTTAGCGGCGTGAACCCTGCGTGAGTAATCCTTATAATCGGTCATGGGATGTCCCGACATATATATTCCCGTCGAATCCTTTTCGAACTGCAAAAGCTCCTTATCCGTGAATTCGGGCAGGTTCGGCGCGGGAGGCTCGCTTGATTTCGCAAGCTCCGCGCTCATTTCAAAGAATCCCATCTGTCCGGAAACGCTTGTTTTCTTCTCGCCCTCAAGACTTTCAATTACAGCACCGAGCATCTCCGTCATCTGATGTCTGTTTGTCGAGAATCCGTCGAGAGCCCCCGCTTTTATAATATTCTCAACGCTTCTTCTGTTGAAATCCTTACCGTAGGTTCTCTTGCAGAAATTGTAGAATGAAGAGAAGTCTCCCCCTCTCTGATGTTCTTCAATAACAAGGTCGATAAAGCTTTCACTGACGTTTTTAATTGCGAGCAAACCGAAGCGAACGTTGTTCCCCTCGACGGTAAACGAACGCTCCGAATGGTTAACGTGCGGCGGGAGAACCTCAATGCCGAGGTTCGCGCATTCCGCAATATAAAGAACGACCTTATCTGTATTGGAAAGAACGCTCGTCAGCATAGCCGCCATGAATTCACACGGATAATGCTTACGAAGCCACGCTGTCTGATAAGTAACGTACGCATATGCGGCGGAATGAGATTTATTGAATGCATATGAAGCGAACGAAGCCATATCGTCAAATATCTGATTAGCCGCTTCTTCCGAAATTCCGCGCTTTATGCATCCGTCGCACTTTGAACCGCCGTCCGTACCGTCCGAGCCGTAAAGGAAAAATTTGCGCTGCTGAGCAAGAACGTCAGCCTGCTTTTTTGCAACCGCACGCCGAACCATATCCGACGCACCGAGCGAATATCCCGCAAGGTCGCGGAATATCTGCATAACCTGCTCCTGATAAACGATGCATCCGCACGTAACGTCAAGTATCGGTTTTAACAGCGGAGTCGCGTATTTTATATTTTCCGGGTGTTTTCTGTTTTCAAGGTACGCCGGGATAAAGTCCATGGGGCCGGGACGATACAGAGCGATAACAGCTATAATATCTTCCAAATTCTTCGGGTGCATATTTATCATAAGCGCCCTGATACCCGCCGATTCGCACTGGAACACACAGCTTGTGCCTCCCGCGGCGAGCATTTCATATGTATCCCTATCTTCGACGTCAATTGCATAAACATCGAAGTCGGGATCTTTTTTCTTGATGAGTTTTTCACAGTCAGTTACAACGGTAAGGGTACGAAGTCCGAGGAAATCCATTTTCAGAAGTCCCAGTTTTTCAACCCATCCTTTGTAATACTGCGTAACGATTGAGTTATCCGATTTAAACAGCGGAACATACTCGTCTACAGGCAGCCGGCTGATAACTACTCCGCACGCGTGCATACCCGTGTTTCTCGGCATGCCCTCTATTTTCATCGCAATATTGACAAGATTCGTTATCTGCGGGTCGGATTCATACAGCTTCTTAAAATCCTGCGAGCTGTCGAGAGCTTTCTGTATCGTCATCCCCAGTTCCTGCGGAATCTCCTTTTGAAGCTGTTGAGTAATGTTAAGCGGAATACCCAAAACTCTGCCGACGTCCCGAACCGCGCCCTTTGCCGCCATTGTACCGAATGTTGCAATCTGCGCAACATGGTCGGCGCCGTAACGGCGTTTAACATACTCGATGACCTCGGGGCGTCTTACATAACAGAAGTCGATATCGAAGTCGGGCATGCTGACTCGTTCGGGGTTAAGGAAACGCTCGAACAGCAGGTTATAACGCATCGGGTCGATGTTTGTAATTCCTACGCAGTATGCGCAGATGCTGCCCGCGCCCGAACCTCGTCCGGGGCCTACGGGAATACCGACAGAACGCGCATAATTTATATAATCCCAAACTATAAGGAAGTAATCGATAAAGCCCATCTGATTGATAATTCCGAGCTCATAATCCATACGTTCCTTATATTCCGGGGGCGGATCCTTATATCTTTTCTTAAATCCGTCATAGCAAAGATTTTTAAAGTATTCGTAATGATCCTGATTATTCGGAACTTCGTACAGAGGAAGCTTTATATCGCCGAACACAAAATCAAAATTACATCTTTCGGCAATTTTATTCGTATTTTCAATAGCTTCCGGGATATACGAAAAGGTTTCCGCCATCTCATCGCCCGTTTTAACGTAGAATTCATCCGTCGAAAATCCCATTCCGGTATCTTCGTTAATAGTATGCTTCGTACCTATGCAGATAAGGATTTTCTGAATCTCCGCGTCCTCTTTTTTTATATAATGCGCGTCGTTCGTGCACACGAGCGGAATTCCCGTTTCCCTGGCTATTCTTATAATATCGGGGTTTGTCTTTTTCTGCTCCTCGAGTCCGTGATCCTGAATTTCAAGATAATAATTTCCCTGTCCGAAAACGCTGTTATACCAAAGAGCCGTTTTCTTTGCTTCTTCATACTCGTTTTTCAAAAGCGCGCGCGGAATCTCTCCGGCAAGACACGCAGACAAGCAGATAATACCCTCGTGATACTGCTCCAAAAGCTCATGATCTATTCTCGGCTTAGTATAAAAGCCCTCGACCCACGCCTTTGAAACAAGCTTTATTAAATTCTTATACCCCGTTTCGTTTTCCGCAAGCAGAACAAGGTGAAAACGCTCCGAGTCAATTCCGTGAACCTTGTCAAATCGCGAACGCGGAGCGACATAAACTTCACAGCCTATAATCGGCTTAATACCCATCGCCTTAGCCTGAACATAGAAATCAACGCATCCGTACATAACGCCGTGGTCGGTTATCGCGATAGACTTTTGTCCGATATCCTTGACGTGCTGTAACAGAGGCTTAATTCTGCACGCACCGTCAAGAAGGCTGTATTCGGTATGAATATGCAAGTGTGTAAATTCTGTCATTTTACTTTCCTTTTATTAATATCATTCACTGACTTTGCGCTTGATAGCTTTCAGTCTCTTCATAACGTCGTTCGCGCCCTTGCCGAAATAGTCATGAAGAATTCTGTATTCGTCAAACAATTCGTTATAAATCTTAACATTATCTTCCTTGGGCATATAAACGGTATCAAGAACCTTGCCCATAACCGACGCAGCTTCATAAACGGAGTCATAACCGCCGTTCTTTTTTCCGGCGGCAACCGCACCGAATATCGCAGAGCCGAGCGCTCCGCCCTGGTCAGAAGCGGCTATTTTTATCGGCATATTGATAATATCCGCATATATCTGCATTGTCATGGGATCCTTCTTCGCAATGCCGCCCGCCGCATAGAATTCATGTACATCAACGCCGAACTCACGGAATTTTTCTATAATCATTCTCGTGCCGAATGCAGTCGCTTCGATTAACGCTCTGTACATTTCCTCGGGCTTCGTAAGCAGAGTCATTCCGAGTATCAAACCCGTTAAATCATAATCGACAAGACATGAGCGGTTACCGTTCCACCAGTCGAGAGCTATGAGACCCGATTCGCCGGGTTTTAACTTCTCTGCTTTTGAACGGAGATATTTATGTATATTAACGCCCTGTTTTTCGGCTTCTTTCGTATATTCCGCGGGTACGCAGTTTTCGATAAACCATTGGAAATGATCGCCCACGCACGCCTGTCCCGCTTCATAACCGAAGAATCCGGGGAGAATTCCGTCCTCAACAACTCCGCACATGCCGTCGACCTGTTTTTCGGTTTTACCCAAAAGCATGTGACATGTTGAGGTTCCCATAATTGCGAGCATTTTGCCCTCCTCGGCAATTCCCGCGGCCGGCACGAAAACATGCGCGTCTATAATCGCATCCGCAACGGCAATTCCTGCGTTAAGTCCGAGCTTTTCAGCCATTTCATCAGTCAATTCTCCCGCTTTTGTTCCGACGGGGCTGATTTCTTTACCGAGCTTATCCGTAATATGCTCGAGTCTCGGATCAAGAGCCTTGAAGAATTCGGACGACGGATAGCCCGTGTTTTTATTCCACATTTCTTTATATCCCGCGCAGCATGCGTTACGGTTTTCATGCCCCGTAAGACGCCAGACGATCCAGTCCGCCGCCTCGATAAAAATATCCGCCTCATCGTATATTTCGGGAGCCTCATCAAGAACCTGCCAAATTTTAGGCACTGCCCACTCCGAAGAAACTTTTCCTCCGTAGTTTTTAAGCCACTTTTCTCCCCTTGCAGAGGCGATCTCATTTACCCTGTTCGCCTGCTTCTGTGCGGCATGGTGCTTCCAAAGCTTAACGTACGCGTGAGGCTCGTCCTTATATTTATCCATAAAGCAAAGAGGCGTACCGTCTTTCTTTGCGGGGAGAATCGTACACGCCGTAAAATCAAGACCGATTCCGACAACGTCATCGGGCGACACTCCGCTTTTTTTCATAATCTCGGGAATAGTTGTATACAAAACGTCAAGATAATCCTGCGGATGCTGTAACGCCCAGTCAATGCCTAATTTTTTACCGTTCGGAAGTTTTTCGTCCATAACGGAATGGGGATAATCGAGAACCGCGGAATCAAGCTCCTCTCCGGTCTCAACGTTAACAAGCATTGCTCTGCCCGAAAGCGTGCCGTAGTCTACGCCTATTGTATATTTAGCCACAAAAACACCTCATATTTTTATTCGGTCATAATAACCTATTATTAGTTATATAATATAACATTTTGAGTCTGAATTCAATAATAAAGGCAAAAAAAGAGACTCCCCGAAGGAAATCTCTTCAAAAGCGATATATTATTATTTACGTCAGATTACTTGCCTGAGATTCTCGAAAAGAGCTCGTTAAAGAGCATTCCGAGAGATTTAAAGAACATATTAAAGCTGTCCTTTGCAAGCTGAGATTTGCTTCTCGGTTCCTGTACGTCGGAATAAGTAACCCTGCTTGAACCGTACGTCGAAAGATCATTTTCATTAAGAACAAGAACACCGTAGCCTCTTACCTTGTCGTTGCCGTATGACTGATAAGACATTCCGGGAATCTGTGAAAATTTGACACCCTCGTATGCACCCTCAAACGAATTTACATGGTCGTGACCCGTTACGATGCCGAGCACATGACCGTTCTCTTTAAGAGCAGCAAACTCACCGTGATTCGAGTTGGGAGGACAGGGCCATTCATAAAGCTCGCCGTCGGCATTGTCATTAAGCTCAAGCTTATAGTTAACTCCGAGATATGTTTTGTCTGTCTTTTCCGAAGTGCTGACAAGACAGTTGTAAACCTCGGGGACAACAATATGCTGGAAAACAATACTGTTTACGTCTTTTCCGGCTTCTGCCTTAATTGCTTCGTACTCATTTTTAAACCACTCTATCTGATCCTCATGAACATAGTCATATCCGCCGTTAACTCTGTCATACATGTTAGAGTCAATCATCCAGAAATTAAATACTATATCCTTGTTATCTTTTGTCGAAGCGGAAGAATAAAGAGGAACCGAGCAGGTTCCGAAGCCTGTAATTTCGGGCGCAGGATCTGTAGTAAGGCAATACTTTCCGCCTGTTCTTACATAGCTGTCATGCATTGCTTTCTTTGAACAGCGTTCGCCGTCATGATTGCCGAACGTGTATGCAAAGGGGATGCCTCTCGAAACAACAGGTTCGACAATATGTCTTATCGCAACAGCGTTAAGAAGCTTACCGCTCTGAACTACGTTGTCACCCGTAAATACGACAAGGTCGGGTTTTTCCGCGTCAAGAGCGTAATTGATCATGTCAATCATCCTCTGATCGGGGAGAAAGTCATCCTGAGTATCGGCAAAAACAACAATTTTGAATTTGCCGTCTTCATTAAACTTGAGCATTGAATCGTTTTCGTCAAATGCCGCAAACGCACCGGAACAGCACAAAAGAGCAATTACGGACGCAAGAGCGAGAGCCAAAACCGATTTACAGATTTTTTTCATCGAACACACTCCTAAATGTATTATGATTTAACATTTTATCATAAAATCAACGGCAATTCCACCGGTTTTTTATAAACGGGTGTAAAAAAATAAGCCTTATGTTTGTGCAAAAAGACAAAGACGATAAAAACCGTCTCCGTCTTTTAATAATTATTTTTTCTTTTTCGGCTTCGGAACAGGAACAACGTCAAGCAATACCGGAATCAGCTTATTAAGAAGAACGTCGTTTTCGATATCGACAATATAAGCTTCTTTTGCACCGTCGTACGGGAATCCGCGCCCGGAAGCGGACATTATGCTTTCAATATCCTTTAATTCTTTGACAAATACGGTATTATCACAAACCGTAAACACAGGCTTGTTGTCGATATACAGCATATATTCACCGAACATTTTTCTGTATCTTACTAAACCGAATCTGTCGGTTCTTTCGCATACATATTTTATATATTCTTCACCGGTCGCCATATACGGTTTCCTTTATTTAAAATGGGCTTTTATTTCGCCGTTATCGGAAATCAAAGTGATATCGGAAATATTCATATGACGGTTATCAATAAGAATATTGGTGATTCTGTCCTCAATCTGCCTTCTTATCGCATTGCGGAGATCTCTCGCTCCGCGTACGCCTCCGACCGCGCCGTCCGCAATAGTCTCGGGTACGGATTCGTCGTAGGAAAGCTTAATTCCCTTGTCTCTTAACGAGGGAACAAGCTCGTCAATAAGAAGCTTGGCAATTTTAACGTAATCTTCTTTGGTCAACGAATTAAATACGATTATCTCGTCGACTCTGCCAACGAACTCGGGTCTTAAGAATTCGTTTAACGCCTTTAATGCTCTGTCTGCGGAAGCGGTATTCTTATCCTTGCCGAATCCGAGCGCGCCCTCGCGAATTGAAGAACCCGCGTTGGATGTCATTATTATAATCGTATTTTCAAACGATACGGTTCTGCCCTGCGCGTCGCTTGTTTTGCCCTCGTCGAGAATCTGCAGAAGAATATTCATAACATCGGGGTGAGCTTTCTCTATTTCGTCGAACAAGATTACGGAGTACGGTTTTCTTCTTACCTTTTCGGTAAGCTGACCGGCTTCGTCATAACCGACGTATCCCGGAGGCGAGCCGATAATTCTCGAAACGGAGTGCTTCTCCATAAATTCGGACATATCAAGCCGTATTAAAGTTTCCGGTGTATCGAAAAGCTCGTTGGCAAGCTGTTTTACAAGCTCCGTTTTGCCTACGCCCGTAGGTCCTACGAATATAAATGATGCGGGTCGTTTCTGCGGACTTAATCTGATTTTACTCCTTCTGATAGCGGCACATACGGCGTCAACAGCCTTGTCCTGACCTATAATTCTCGCCTTTAAATGCTTATCGAGATCGGCAAGCTTATCAAGGTCTGAATCTATAATCTTTCTGACGGGAATACCCGTCCAGAGATTTATTACCTTAGCGATATCGTCCTCGGTTACCGCGTTGTCGGAGGCTTTTTCTTTAAGCTCGGGAAGCTTGGCTTCAATTGCGGTAATTTCGGTTCTGACCTTGGAAAGCTCCTCATAATCGGAATCTTCCTTAGCGTTAACCATAAGGTCATCCTCTTCTTCACGCAAAGAAGAAAGCTCGTTTTCCGCCGTTTCACAATCGCTTATCGCCTTATTTCTTAAATTCGCGCACGTGCACGCCTCGTCAAGCAGATCTATCGCCTTATCGGGTAAAAATCTGTCGTTGATGTAACGCTCGGAAAGAGTAACCGCAAGATAAAGAAGCCTGTCCGAAATCGTAACGCGGTGATAATTCTCGTAATATTCTTTTATTCCTCTCAACATTTCAACGGCGTCGTCAATTGAGGGTTCCTCGACCTTGACGGGCTGAAAACGTCTTTCGAGAGCGGCGTCTTTTTCAATATGCTTACGGTATTCGGTAAATGTTGTCGCACCGATAACCTGAATTTCTCCGCGGGAAAGCGCAGGCTTTAAAATATTCGCAGCGTTCATGGAACCCTCCGCGTCACCCGTGCCGACAAGATTGTGAACCTCATCGATAAAGAGAATAATATTTCCCTCGCTTCTGACTTCGTCGATAAGCCCCTTGATTCTGCTTTCAAACTGACCTCTGAACTGCGTGCCTGCGACAAGTGCGGTAAGATCGAGAAGCATTATTTCCTTATCTTTAAGCTTGGCGGGAACCTCGCCCGAAGCGATTTTGAGCGCAAGTCCCTCCGCTATAGCGGTTTTACCTACGCCGGGTTCGCCGATAAGACAGGGATTGTTCTTCGTTCTTCTGCAAAGAATCTGCGTAACTCTGTATATTTCGTCACTGCGTCCGATAATTCTGTCAATTTCACCGTCACGCGCTTTTTTTGTAAGGTCGGTACAGTAAAGATTTAAGAATTTTCTTTTCTTTTCGTTATGCTGTTTTTTCTTCCTGCCGAAAAGCTTTCTTCCTTCTTTTTCTTCTGACTGAGAATCGTCTTCGGATGTCTTTTCGTCTAAAGCCTCTGTATTCACATCGGAATCTCCTTTGACGATACCGAGATTCTGCATAAACGGAATCGTTCCCGCTCCGCCGAAATCAAAGCTGTCGCCTAAGCTCTCCATTGCGTCTCCGAGCTGTTCGCTTACAGCGTCAACGTCGTCCTCCGTTATTCCCATTTTCTCCATCATCTGTTTGATGGGACCTATATTCATTTCCATCGCACACTTGAGACAAAGTCCCTCCTGCGTTGTTTCGTCGCCGTTTATTTTTGAAATAAACACGACTGCGGGGCGTTTTTTACACCTCGAACACATCATACTTTTATCCATTTTTTTTCTCCTTATAAAGAAGCCGAAAATTACTTTTTATTTTTTTCCTTTTTAGCGGCTTCTCTTAACTGTTTTGCTTTTTCTTTTCCCTCGGGGCTGAATCTCTCCTTGACCTGTCTATGCGTTTCGGGCATATAGCTTGCGAAAGCAACAAAAGTCATGATAACAGATATAACGACAAGAACCATCATAACCTTTTCGGGAATCTCGAAAACGCTTCTGAACGCGCCGATTTCGGGGCCGAATGCGATTATTCCTATCATTATTATGTAGAATACCATGGTAGCGGCTTTGCCGAAGATCTCGGCCGCTCCGGGTTTAATACCGAACGCAATCATCAGTCCTCCGCCTATAAGCATAAATAATTCCTTTGCGATAAAAAGGAGGAATACCCATGCAAAAGCGTGAAGAGACGGGCTCTCTGCATGAAGAAACGTTATAAACAGAACGACGGCAATAGTAGCCTGCGTGAGTTTATCGGCAATAGGGTCAAGCATTTTGCCCAGCTCGCTCACCTGATTGAATCTTCTCGCAATTTTTCCGTCAAAGAAATCGCTTAATCCGGAAAGCGCAAGAACCGCAACAGACCAGATATAATATCCTTTCATAAAAAGAACCGCGAATACCGGAACCAAAAGTATACGTATAAAAGACAGCAGATTTGGAACTGTCCATACGTTTTCAAATAAATAACCCGTTTTCTCTTTTAAAGCTGACATTTTTATACCCTCCGAATCAGGATAACAAATTAATTACGCTCAGATTCTGCGAAATAAATCCGCAGATTAATGAGCTTTCGACAGCCTTGTTAAAAGGCTCGTACGAATATGAAATAACAATAAGAATGTTGGCGGCGATAACGACGTAAAGTACGCCTTTAAACGCTCCGAAAACTCCGCCCAAAACCGTACCGACCCTTTTTAAAGGTCTCGGAGTCAGACGTTTAAGAATAAAACGGAGAACCATCCTTATAATTATAACCAAAACCATAAATAAAAGCAAATAAACGACTGTTTTAAGTAAGCCTGTTACAACCGGACGGACTATCTGCGACTCTATCGCGTCGACGGTCGACATCGCGTTGTAATTAAGTTTTGTCAGGTCGATATTGCCTTGGGAAAACAGAGTATTCCGTACCGAATCCGGCAGGAATCCAAATGTTTCGCTTATCTTGTTTTTTATGTTTTCTCCCGTAATTTCAACGCCGGAAAAAATGCCCGACAAATATGCGAGAACTGTGTTTTTTATATTATTTTCATAGATTATCGGAGAAATTCTGTCGCCTAAAAATTTCGCAAGAACCATCGCTCCGCCCGCGGCGGCAATATCGGCGATTACAACGAATATTCCCCGTCTTGCGGCGGAGTAAATACTTAATACAAACAGCGCGATAAGCGCTATGTCGATTATATACTGCACGCGTTATCCCTCCAGGCTGCCCGAACCCGTCGTATGCTCCGCTTTTTCAACGGAGTAATCCGAATAAGCCGAAAATCTGTCTATACTGTTGACGCTCAGAACATAAACGCAGTCGCCGTTTGCGACAATGCCTGACGCATACTTTATATTGCCGATCTTACCTGTAATTTCGCCGTTATATCCGACGCACTCGACGGAATCGGACAGCAAAACGGCAGCATAATGATCCGTTGCGGAAAAGCCCTTGACCTTGCCGTTTATTTTTGTTTTAGTCTTGATTTCACCGTTTTTCGTAAATCTGATAACATTATTTTCGTCCGAATCGGCTCCGCTCTGCGTTACGATACAAAGTCCGTTATCGTAAAAACCGTAATATTCGAGACTGTCATTCGTAAACGAATAAAGAGCGGTAAGTTCTTTATCGTTAAGAAGATAGACTCCGTTTTTACCTACAATCATAACCTTGTCCCGGGCTGTGTATTGAATGTCGACTATAACGTCGTCCACATCAAGCGAAACATAAGCCTGATTATATTTAAAGTCAAAAACATTTATTTTGCTTACAAGACGAGCATTGCTTGCGCCTATGACGGCAGCAGCGATTCGTCTGTTGTTTTTTGACAGAGACAGCGACGATATGTAATTATCCGCACTGTTGAATTCAAAAACTTTTTCGCCGGAGTCGGAATATACGCTTAACACGCTCGCAGGTTCTTCGCCTACGGTCGAAAATGCGTAATAACCCGATTTCGATATATCGCACGTTATAATCTTCGACGGAAGCTCTATTTCCTGATCGCTTCGCGAACCGCGCACGATTCTGAAATTCTTTTCTCCCCTGTCGTATACAAGAAAATTACGGCCTCCGCATACTATTTGAGGAGATGAATAATCAAACTGAATCAGATTGCTCGAATTACCCGAGGATGAATACTGTGAAACCGACGAGTCGTTGAGCAGGACAAATCCGTTTTTATAAGCCTTAAACTGTCTTACGCCGTCCGAATCAACGCTTACAGGGTACGAATCCGTCGAAAGCGACATGAACATAGAGCGTATATTTCCGTTTACCGATTTAAAATCAGGAGCGAAAAAAACGTATGAAACGATAAACAGAACGACAAGGATAAACGCGAAAAGACTTATGAAAAAGACGGTTTTTTTCTTTTTCGAAGCCTTTTTTTCTTCCGCTTCGCCGTCGGAATCGTTTTCGGTCTGTTTTTTTCTTATTCTTCGTTCGGCTTTTTTTATGTCCTCCGGGTCGATTGGGTCGCCCTCGATATTAATAAGTTTATCCGTATCGTAATACTCGTTTATATCTTCGCCCAATTCGCCCGTATCTTCATTTTTTTTCTTTTTACGCATCGTTTCACCCCTTAATAATTAACTTTATTTAGATAAAGTCCGTGAGCGGGAGCCGTAATCCCCGCCTTGGTTCTGTCTTTTGACTCAATAATATATTCAATATCGTCCGCTTTTATTTTACTTTGTGAAACATATAAAAGCGTGCCGGTCATTATTCTGACCATATTATATAAAAATCCGTCCGCTTCTACGGTAAATACGACTTCATCGCCTATTTTTTTAACATCGGCTGATTTAACCGTCCTTACGTTAGACGACGCGGTGCTTCCCGACGCGCAGAATGCGGAAAAATCATGTTTTCCTACAAAATACGCCGACGCTTTTTTCATTTCGTCAACAATCAGCGGGTATTTATATAATAATACCTTATTATAATTGAACGGGTCTTTGATTTTACCCTCTTTTATTCTGTAAATATACTGTTTTGAAACGCAATCGAATCTCGCATGAAAATCAAGCGGGACTTTTTCACATTTCAGAACGGCGATATCGTCGGGAAGATACGTATTCAAAGCCATAACAAGGTTCTCGTCATTTATTTCAAGCTCGGTTCTGAAATTAAGACAAAATTCGTTAGCGTGAACGCCCGTATCGGTTCTCGAACAGCCGTGAACGGCAATATGTTCACCGAATACGCGTTCGACCGCTTTTTCAAACCGACCCTGAACCGTATCGGCGTTGTCCTGAACCTGCCAGCCGTGATACGCGGAACCGTCGTAAGCGATCATAAGCTTCTGATTTACCATCATATCACCGCTTTAAAGAAATGATTTAATACAATAATTCCCGCAAGGACGAGAACGACAACGGCAAGGGAGATATAATCTCTCGCGCAAAGCTTAAACTTTTTCATCCTCGTTCTGCCTTCCCCGCCGGTATAACATCGGCACTCCATAGCAAATGCAAGTTCGTACGCGCGTCTGAAGGAATTGACAAACAGAGGAACAAATACCGGCACAAGAGCTTTCGCCCGCTGTACAAGTCCGCCCGTTTCGAGATCGGCTCCCCTTGCCTTCTGCGAATCGGTTATTTTTTCGATTTCGTCTATAAGAGTCGGAATGAATCTCAACGCGATAGTCATCATCATTGCAAGAGTATGAACGGGAACCTTAACGTATTTCAACGGCGAAAGCAATCTTTCAATTCCGTCGGTAAGAGAAGTCGGTGACGTTGTATAGGTAAGCAGAGAGCTTACGAATATCAGCGCGATAATTCTGACAATCATAAAAACAGACGTGCATACACCCGAGGACGTAACCTTAATTTTCCACCATTCAAACAGAACAGTTCCTTTGTCGTTATAAAAAATCTGCAAAAGAGAAGTAAAAACAATAATAATCGCAATAGATTTCATGCCTTTCATAATAAGGCGGAGTGATACCTTTGAAAGAAGAACGGCAAAAACCGAAAAAGCGCATGCAAGCAGAAGAGAATAAAAGTTTTTGCAGACAAACAATTCCGCAATCATAAATACGGTAAGAACTATCTTAATTCTCGGATCAAGCTTGTGTACGACGGAATTTCCGGGGAAATACTGTCCTATGGTAATATCCTTTATCATAAGAGCGTCCCCCTTTCCTTAACGAAACGGCAAAGCTCTTCCCTTGCGCTTTCAATTGTATAAATGTTAGTATTGACGTCATATCCCGCCTTTTTAAGCGAAAGCATTATGTTAGTAACACACGGAACATTGAGTCCCATTTCGACAAGCTCCTGCGCATGCGAGAATACCTTATCCGCGTCGCCGTGCAGAGCGACAGAGCCTTTATTCATAACGACTATATCGGTTGCTATATCCGCGACGTCCTCCATTGAATGAGAAACTATAATAACCGTCGCGCCGGTCTTGATTCTGTAATCTTTTATAAGCTTTAAAATCGTGTTTTTTCCTCTCGGGTCAAGTCCCGCCGCGGGTTCGTCGAGAACGAGAACCTCGGGCTGCATTGCCATGACTCCGGCAATCGCGACTCGCCTTTTTTCTCCGCCCGAAAGGTCGAACGGGGATTTTTTAAGCATATCGGGAGTGATGCCGACGAAAGAAGCGATATTTCTTATTCTCGAATCTATTTCGGACTCCGACAGCTTCATATTCTTAGGACCGTACGCGATATCTTTATATACAGTCTCCTCAAACAGCTGATATTCCGGATACTGAAAGCACAGACCGACCTTAAAACGCACGTCATGCTGTGTCTGTTTGTCTTTATTGATATTGTCCGAATCTAAAAGTATTTCACCCGAATCAGGAGTAAGCAGGGCGTTGAACATTTTGATAAGCGTGCTTTTTCCGGAACCCGTATGTCCTATTATTGCTGTCAGCGAACCTTTTTCAACGCATAAATTTACATTATCGAGAGCTTTTATTTCAAACGGAGTGTTTTTTGAATATGAATACGAAACTCCTTTTATTTCAAGAACATTCACCTTTTCGCCCCCTTCTGCATGTATTCTTCAAACGAGGCGATAAAGTCGTCGGCCGAAAGTATATCTCCGCCGAGCTTTATATTATCATCTCTTAATTTATTAGCAAGCACGGCGGCGGGAGGCATTTCGAGTCCGCAGCCGTTTATAAGCTTTTCGTTTTTAAATACTTCGACGGGGGTGCCGTCCGCAACTTTTTTACCCGAATCCATAATAACGACTCTGTCGGCTCTGATCGCTTCCTCCATGAAATGAGTTATGAATACGACGGTAATTCCCATTTCTTTATTTAGTTTAAGCATTACATTCATAACGTCGCGCCTGCCGGAGGGGTCAAGCATTGCCGTAGGCTCGTCGAGTATGATACAGCGCGTTCGCATAGCGATAATTCCCGCTATTGCAACTCTTTGCTTCTGTCCGCCGGAAAGCTTGTGAGGCTCATGGAATCTGTATTCATACATTCCGACCGCCTTTAACGCCTCGTCTACTCTTTTTCTGATTTCATCCGGATCGACTCCGAGGTTCTCGGGACCGAATGCTACGTCCTCCTCGACAATAGTCGCTACTATCTGGTTATCGGGGTTCTGCATAACGACTCCGACATTTTGTCTGATATCATACTCTTTTGACTCATCCGACGTGTCCATACCCGCGACGGTAATTTTTCCGCTTTCGGGAACCGCTATGGCGTTTGAAAGCTTCGCAACAGTCGATTTTCCGGAGCCGTTATGTCCGAGTACCGCGACAAACTCGCCGTTTTTTATTTCAAGATTCAGATGTTCAAGGGCAAGAGGATTCGGTGTGTCCGAATCCGACTCGTAGCGAAACGATACGTCCTCAAATTTAATCAAAGTGTTACTGTCCATAGGATATCCTTACAATTTTATTTTCTCTCTTTATTTCTTCCAAACCGCCGCCGAACCGCACGGCAGAATTCCGCCCGAAGCGGTTACGGGGAGTCCGAGTTCATCGGATGACGCAGTTCCGCCGAATTCAGGCTTTATTAAGGAAGCAAGTATGTACTCCATTACAGCGGGAGACAATCCCGTTGTGTATGAACTTATTAAGAACATAAGCGAGTCGTCTGTCAGAAGCTTTACGCTCTTCTCACACAGTCCGTATACTTCGTCCTCTAATTTCCATATCTCACCGCCGGGGCCTCTTCCGTACGAAGGCGGATCCATAATTATAATATCGTAATGATTACCGCGTCTGATTTCGCGTTCGACAAACTTAACACAGTCGTCGACAAGCCATCTTACACTCTTATCTTCAACCGAAGATGAACGCGCGTTTTCCTTCGCCCACTGAACCATGCCCTTTGACGCGTCAACATGGGTAACCTGCGCGCCGGCTTTCAGTGCGGAAATCGTGGCGGCTCCCGTATACGCGAACATATTAAGCACCTTGACGGGTCTGCCCGCATTCTTTATACATTCCGCAACCATATCCCAGTTTGCCGCCTGCTCGGGAAAAATACCCGTATGCTTAAAGCCCATAGGCTTTACGTTAAACATCAGGTCTTTATAATCAATCGTCCAGCGGTCGGGGATTTTTTTATAAACCTCCCACCTGCCGCCGCCCGACGACGAACGCAGATACCGCGCATCCGCTTTTTTCCAAAGCGGATGAAGCTTGTGCGTTTTCCAAATTATCTGCGGATCGGGTCTTATTAAAATTACGTCGCCCCAGCGTTCAAGACGTTCTCCGTCGGAACAGTCTATAAGCTCGTAATCTTTCCACTCCGAAGCTGTTCTCATTAAATAAGCCTTTCTCTGACAACCTCCGCGATAGTTTCGCTGAGTTTATCAATCTGTTCTTTATCCTTACCCTCTATCATTACGCGGACAAGGGGTTCCGTACCGGAAGCTCTGACGAGAACTCTGCCGTTGTCGCCGAGTTCTTTTTCCGCCTCCTGAATCGCGATTTTGACATCCTCATCCTCTGCGAGTCTGAGTTTTCCGAATGAGGAAACCTTGACGTTTTTAAGAACCTGAGGATAAATTTCAATCTCGGAAGCAAGTTCGGCAAGCGATTTACCGGTAGCTCTTATAATGTTGAGAACCTGTACCGCGGACAGCTGACCGTCGCCCGTCGTCGCATAATCGAGGAATATTATATGACCGGACTGCTCGCCGCCGATATGATAGCCTTTTTCAAGCATGCGTTCAAGAACGTATCTGTCGCCGACCTTTGTTTTTTCGCAGTTAATACCGTACTTATCGCAGAATTTGAACAATCCCATATTGCTCATTACGGTAGCGACGAGAGTGTTTCCGTTTAATTTATCATGTTCTTTTAAGAATTTTGCGCTTATTGCCATGAGTTCGTCGCCGTCAACAAGCTTGCCGGACGCATCGACAGCAAGAAGTCTGTCTGCGTCGCCGTCGAACGCGAAGCCTAAATCAAAGCCGTTTTCGCGTACAAATTTTCCGAGTCCCTCAATATGAGTCGAACCGCAGTCCTTGTTGATGTTTATTCCGTCGGGATTAGCATTAATAACGACGCACTCCGCGCCGAGCTGTTTAAATAAATCGTTCGCCGTAACGCTTGCCGAACCGTTGGCACAGTCAAGCGCGATTTTCATGCCGTAAAACTGTTTATCTGCGGTTGATGCGACATGATTTATATAGTCTCTGACAGCATTCTGTGCCCAAATCATTTTACCGACCGCTCCGCCGAGCATAACGGGGGGCTGCGCAGCGTCGTCGAGTATAATAGCCTCTATCTCCTCTTCCATTTCGTCGGGAAGCTTATATCCCGTAGACTGGAAAATTTTAATGCCGTTATATTCGCACGGGTTATGCGACGCGCTTATCATAATGCCCGCGTCATAACCGTAGTCCTTAACAAGATAAGCGACGGCGGGAGTCGGAAGAACTCCGAGCATGAGCACGTCCGCACCTACGCTGTTAAGTCCGGCTGCGAGAGCCGCGGCGAGCATATCGCCCGATTTTCTCGTATCCATACCGATAAGAACTCTCGGTCTTGTTTTTATATTCTTTGCAAGAACCATAGCGGCGGCTCTGCCTATCTTTAATGCAAGCTCGCATGTAATTTCACTGTTGGCAACGCCTCTTGCGCCGTCGGTTCCGAATAATCTGCCCATAAAAATAACCTCCGTTAAAAGTAATAAAGTATGTATTAAAAATCAATATAAACTCTGCTGTCCCTGCTGTGCTATTCCCAAATGTCTGTACGCCGCGGGGGTAACCGTTCTGCCTCTCGGAGTTCTCGAAAGAAAACCTATCTGCATTAAATACGGCTCGTAAACATCCTCAATCGTGACTGATTCTTCGCCGATTGCCGCCGAAATCGTCTCAAGTCCGACAGGACCGCCGTTATAGTTTTTTATCATAGTGGTAAGCAGAAGCCTGTCGATATTGTCAAGTCCGAGTTCGTCAATTTCCATTTTTTCGAGTGCAAGACACGCGTCGGCTTTCGTAATTTTTCCGCTGCCGATAACCTCCGCGTAATCTCTTGCGCGTTTTAAAAGCCTGTTTGCGATTCTCGGCGTGCCTCTCGATCTTGAAGCAATTTCAACCGCACCGTCCTCGTCTATGCCTATACCGAGTATTCCCGCCGAACGCATTACTATTTGAGAAAGCTGTTCGGGCGTATACAGTTCAAGTCTTAACAGCATTCCGAATCTGTCGCGCAGCGGAGCCGTAAGCTGTCCCGCTCTCGTTGTCGCGCCTACAAGAGTAAAGCGTTTAAGATCAAGTCTTATCGATCTTGCAGAGGGTCCCTTGCCTATAATGATATCTATTACGTTATCCTCCATTGCGGGATAAAGAACTTCCTCAACACTTCGCGACAGTCTGTGAATTTCGTCTATAAACAGAACGTCGCCCTCGTTAAGATTCGTAAGCAGAGCGGCAAGATCGCCCGGTTTTTCGATTGCAGGTCCCGACGTTACGCGTATCTGAACATTCATTTCGTTAGCGATAATTCCCGCAAGCGTCGTTTTTCCGAGGCCGGGAGGACCGTAGAGCAAAACATGATCAAGAGGTTCTCCTCTTTTTAACGCCGCTTCTATATAAACTCCGAGATTCTCCTTAACCTTATCCTGTCCGATATAATCGCCGAGAATTTTCGGTCTTAAAGAGGACTCTGTCTCACTGTCCGACGGAGTAAAATCGGGAGTCATCATTCGGTAATTATCATAATTTTCGAATTCTTCGTTATCCACTGATTATTCTCCCTTTTATCAATTCGAACTCAATATATTCAACGCTTTTTTAATAACTTCTTCAACCGTAAAATCGCCCTTGACCGACGCGACGGCTCTCGAAGCTTCCGACTGGGAATATCCGAGGAACTGAAGCGCACCGACAGCCTCCGATTTATCAGAATTCAAACTTACGTCGGCTATATCGGAAAGCTCGCCGTTGTCCGAAAAATCGAATGACGAGAGCTTGCCTTTTAATTCTCTGACTACCCTCTCCGCGATTTTCGGTCCTACGCCCTGTGCCTTTGTGACAGCCTTTGCATCTCCGGAAGCTACCGCCAGTGCGAGACTTTCGGGAGTTAGCAAAGACAAAATCGACAGTGCGGCTTTCGGACCGACTCCGCTTACGGATATGAGGAGCTTAAAACACTCCAATTCGTCCTCATCGCAAAAACCGAATAAATCGAGTGCGTCCTCGCGAACGGATAAATATGTGTAAAGAGTAGCTTTATTTCCCTCACCGCCGATTTTTTTCAGCGTATTCAGAGACGTATTTATTTTAAATGAGACTCCCGAACACTCGACTGCAACAGCCGACACGAAAGTCTTTATTATTTTTCCCGTTACAGAATAAAACATATTCTCATCCTCTGTTATTTAACATTGAAGCAAGAGACGAACCGTTTACGTGAGCATGACATATCGCCATTGCGAGAGCGTCCGCCGTATCGTCGGGCTTCGGAACACGCGAGAGATTAAGAATAATCTTGGTCATCTCCTGCACCTGTTTTTTTTCGGCTCTGCCGTAACCGACAACGCTCTGCTTAACCTGAAGAGGCGTATATTCGAATATCGGAACGCTGTGCTTCTGCGCGGCAAGAACAGTTACTCCGCGAGCCTGCGCAACATCAATCGCCGTTTTCTGGTTTGTATTGAAAAACAGTTTTTCAATCGCCATTGCGTCGGGCGTATATTCGTCAATGAGATGAAATATACCGTCGTATATCTGTTCAAGACGCGTTGTAAACGAGGTATGAGCCTCGGTCGTAACAGCTCCGTAGCCGAGAACACCGAAATGATTGTTTTTATACTCGATAGCCCCCCATCCCACAATCGCGTACCCCGGGTCTATGCCTAATATTATCAAACCATATCTCTCCATTGTAATGTTTATCACAGTATAGCATATTATAAATAAATACTCAATATTAAAATAAAATAATTTATATAATTGAATTTGCACGCGTATTATGATATTATATTTCTTATAAAATTGAAAAGAGGTCATGTAATGAGCGAATATATTTTTATGAGCCGGGGCAGCGAGGACGATTACGACGAATTTATGGATCTTATAAATCTGACGTTCGGATTTGAGGATGAGTCGGTTCAGTTCCTCGGTCTGCTTCCTAAATTATACAAAAAAGAATTTAAGCCTGTTGAAAACAACGTCGTTTTAAAAGTAAACGACGAAATGCGTTCGGCTGTAGGCTTATTTTATAATGAGATGGATGTTCTCGGTCATAAGCTTCTGTGCGGAGGTATCGGCAACGTCGCCGTTCATCCCGAACACAGGGGAAAAGGCTATATGAAAGCCGTCATGGCGTACTGTCTTGACGAAATGAAGCAAAAAATGTGCGATTTTTCTTTTCTCGGCGGACAGAGACAGAGATATGAATATTTTTCATATCAGCCGGGCGGAATATCGATAAAATGCGAATTTTCAAAAACAAACGTCAGACATCTGTTCGGAATTAATCATACTCCCGAATTCACCGCAAGAGAAATTACATCTCCCGATGACCCTGCCGTTAAAAAAATCGAAATTCTGCATGCTGCTTCACCGTGCAAAATGAAGAGAGACAGCGGAAAATATTTCGATATTATAAAATCATGGCGTCACAAACCGTATGGAGTTTATGACAGATACGGTGATTTTAAAGGATACTTTATCGTTACGGAAAACAAAAAGTGGATCACTGAATTTAAAGCCGTCGACGACAATGAAATAAAATTCGTCGCTGAAGCTATGATCATTGCCTGTGAAAGCGAGACATTAACCGTTAACCTGCCGGAATTCGAAAAGGCAAACTGTGAATTCTTCGAAAAATACGGAGAGTATATATCCTACAACAACGTAGATATGATTTCGGTTTTTAATTTTGAGAAAACCGTCCGCGCTTTTCTTACGTTAAAAGCATCTTACGCGCCTCTTGCCGAAGGTTCGTTTACCGCTCTTATCCTCGGCGAGAAAATGCCCGAAAAAATCAAAATAACGGTCAGGGACGGCATTGTAAGCGTTGAAGAGTCAAACGAAAAAGAAGATATAACGTTAAGCCACGACGAAGCGATGAAACTGTTTTTCGGTCTGTATTCGTCAAAAAGGTTCGAATTGCCGTCGGGCTGTTCGGGATGGTTCCCTCTTCCGCTATATATTTATCAGCCGGATAACGTTTAAACAGTTTTTACACACAGTTATTTACATATAAAAAATCGGCTGCCGGACAAAACCGACAGCCGTATTCTTTTGAATAATTATTCGCCTTTCATTTCAAGAAGCTTCTGTTTGCCGTTGTAAGCGTCAACGGAAAGCTTGATCGAATCAAAAATTGCGCTCTTGATGTCGTCGGGTTCAACGCCTAACTCAACGCACCATTTTTTATCAATAAACGTATTCATGCACATAATGTCTGCAAGACCGACAGGATCGATACCACCCTGAATACCCTTATCGGCATATTCTTTTCTCATCTTTAAGCCGAAGAGCTGGAACATCCACTTTGCGATATGAACGATCTTTCTGTCCTCCTGACCCATTGCCTGATAGCAAATCTTGAGAAACTCATCCCATGTAAGGTTATAGTAACCGATAGGATAAGTGTTTCCGCCCTTATTACGCATAGCCGCGCCGTAAATGCACTCTGCAACCTGACGAACGGTAACCATAGTCGTACCGCCCTTGGGATAAAGCGTTGCCTTGCCCATTTCGGCAGTACTGAGCTGTTCGATAAGAATAACCCAAACGGGCTTTCTGCCGGGCTGAGTTCCGAAAATATAGGGAAGCTCCAGAACCGCTACGTCCATCTTGCCGTCCTCGGCAAAACTTAACGCAACTCTCTCCTGGTCAATACGGCTCTTGATGTACGGATGCTTTTCGGTAAGCTTCATATCGGGGCAAGTCTTTGCAAAATATGAAAAATACGAACCGAGAATTACGGATTTCTTAATACCTGCGTCTTTCGCAATGGAAAGAAGTCTTCTGACGGGATCGATATTGTACTTCTTGTATGCCTCGTAAACGGGAGCCGGGAACTCTACTCGTTCGTCAACGCCTGCTGCGAAAATGAAGCAATCGCATCCTGCCATAAGCTCCTTGATTTCCTCATCCGTCTTTTCAAGATAATTTGCAAAGATTATCTTCATCTCGGGAGGAATGGGCGCACCCTCGGGAAGAGGAGGAAGAGCAAGAGTGACAACCTCATTGCCCTCATCGATAAATTTCTGTGCAGCCGCGGAACCGAGAAGTCCGGTACCGCCGATCATAAATACTTTCATAATTTGACCTGCTTTCAATTTACTTAATTTTAGTTTTTTGAACTACCGTCTAATATTATAAATACAAATAACCCCGATATCAATAGATAACGGGGTTTTTTCATAATTATTTAACAAATAAACTTAAAATGACGAAACAATGACAAAGATATGTGGAAATTATTTCTTCCACTGGAAATAATTTTCAAGAAGTTTACCGAGAGCTCTGAAAAGACTTGCTATATAGTCAAGGAACTTAAACAGAAAACTCATAGGCTGATCGTCTTTTATTTCCGAAGAATACTCGGGATGCTCAACAACTTCATAGTTAAAATGAGCAAGAGCAGCAGCATGGTCGGAAAGATTTTTTCCGGAAGCGTCAAAGAAATTCTGATAAGCAAAAGACTGAACGGAAAGTTTAACTCCGCCGCCGTCACGGTAAAGGAATCTCTCTACGGAGTCAAATACGCCCCAGTATCCGCTGTGATCGGTCGACGCGGAATTCTGCGCATATTTATAATACTGATCATACGAATAGTTTTTGTCGCCGTGGTTTTCTATGATGGTAACGGTGGGATCATACGCGTTCGCATATTCGACAGCCCATGCGTCGTTGAGTCCGAGAGGCTCGATAAGCTTTCCGATAATATTCGTCGAAGCGTTTGAGAAAAGAGAGCAGTTGAAATCACCCGTGATTATAACTGCACGGTTTGCCGAATGTTTGTTAATATATTTGACAAGCTGTTCAAATTCGGCTTCACGCGCTGCGTTGTTTTCGGCTCCGCCGTAAGCGTCCGCATGAAGATCATAATAATCAATATATACACCGTCGGCAACCTTAATAGTTGTCATCATGAATCCCTTATTGGAAAGCTCGTCGCCCTCGGGAATAACGCCGTGAGTCTGCTCCCATGCCTGTCTGTCGGTATTTGAGAGGGGCATATTCTTTGTGAAAACGTTAAGACCGTCGCCGAGAGGGACTCCGCCCGCATGCTCGGTCATATACTTATAATTTGTAAGCTGTTTTCTCAAATACGTATCGTAGTTAAAGTCCTCCTGCGTGCAGACTATGTCATAGCCTTTCGCATTGAGAAGCTGACCTATAAGAATAGTATTGTTATAAGCATCGTTATTGTCGCCGGTAAAAGACGAGGGTATCGGCAGACCTTTTACGTTATAACTTAACGCGTTAAACGAACCTTTTGTGCCGATGGGCGCAATATCGGCTTTAACCGCACCCGCAGGAACAACGGCAAATGCACCGACCATAACAAGGCTCAAAACAACCGAAATGATTTTTTTCATTGTTTTCATTGGAACATCACCTTTCCGTAGAATAAAAAATATCCATTAATATAATAACATTGTCGAGATTGTTTGTCAACATTAAATAATTTTAACAAAAGAAAATCAATTAAACAGTTGATTACGGATACTTTATCATATTTTCATTATGACCGCTCAATGTTTTCGCAAGGTGGATCACATTCTCGCTGTCATGATAGAAGTAATAATAACCGGTGTCGCTGTGATACAAAACAGCCTCTATTGCATCTTTGCCCGGGTTGCATATAGGACCTACGGGGAGAGCGGAACAGTTATACGTATTATATAATCCCTGCAAGCTTGCGTACGCCGCGTTAACATCGGAAGCTATCGAGTTTTCATAATCCTTTGTCGAATCGCACTGAAGCTGCATATTTGCGCCGAGTCTGTTAATAAGAACCGAAGCGATGTCTTTCATGTCGTCGGCAGTTCCCTCTTTTTCGACAATCGACGCAAGAGTCAAAACGTCATCAACGCTTAACGACTGTTCGTCGGCAAGAGTCGCGTATGAATCCGACCAGCGGTTATCAAAGTTATCGAGGAACTTTTTTATAACACTGTCCGCGGATTCGCCGATATAGAATTCGTAAGTGTCGGGGTAGAAATAACCCTCGAATTTATAGTATCTGCTCGTCGGTCTGTCCATGAGTTTAACGAAATCGTAATCCTCTGAATAATCGTTTTCTTTCATGGCGTTTATCATTTTCTCTTTAGAACAAACCTTTTCATCTTCAAGCTTCTGAAGAATCTGATTCATGGTGTAGCCCTCGGGGAAAGTAAGAGCAACCGTTTTAGCCGCAGAGGAGTTCTTGTTTTTTATACTGTCAAGCATATTTTCAAGTCCCATTGACGGCGTGAGACTGTATTCGCCCGTACGGTAATTTTTATCGGTATATCCGAGAAGCTTTGCGGCAACTATACAGAAGTATTTGTTTTTTATAAGCTTCGCCTTTTTAAGTGCGGAAACAACGCTTTTTGTATCAACATTTCCGTTCGCGTCCTCGCTTATCGTAACGTCGATTATTGTATCGGAGCTTCTGTTTATTGCGAGAATATCGTTAAGGCACGAAATAAGTATTAAAGAAAAAACGAGAGAAACCGCAACAATAACCGCGCCTATTTTTAAACAATTCTTTTGCCTCGCACGCTTTTTCGCAAGCTTCTTTCTCTCTTCCGCCGTAAGCTCGGCTTTCGCTCTTTTATCCGACGGCATCTTATTTGTTCCGTCTGCTGTTTTATTGCCCGTTCGCGTCGGATTTCCGCGCGGAGCCTGTCCGCCGTCTGAAGTTCGGCGGGGATACTGCCCCTGCCGGTTGTCGTGTGCGGGAGTCCGGCGTTCTCCCCGGTTTGTATAATCCGGGACTGAATATCGGTTATCCAATTTTAAAATCACCTAACCTTTCAAGAATCATGTATTTAATTACATATAGTATAATTTATCTTCCGTGCAAACCGCGTTTACGGGAACATCGTTTTCGTCGGACGGTATTTCCGATATAAAACATTCGTAAAAACAAAGACCGATTGTAAAGCCTTTGAAATCGGACAAAAATCTGTCGTAGTATCCCCTGCCGTAACCGATTCTGCTGCCTTTTATATCAAATGCGGTTCCGGGAACAATGCACAAATCGTCCGAATTGCTCGCTTTGCATTCGGGAGCGGAAAAATCAGGTTCCGGAACTGAAAAATATCCTTTTTTAAGCTCCGAAAACGAATTTATTGCCCTAAAAGTCATCAATCCTGTGCTGTTTTCGCATTTTGGAACAAAAACCTCTTTGCCGTCCGCCAAAGCAAATTCAATCAATTCTTTCGTCGACGGCTCATCGGGGAGCGAAACGTAAGTAAAAAGCCGTTTGCATATTTTATACTCTTCGCACTGCGTTATGTTCCTTATAATAAAACCGCTTTTTATGTCCTTATCGGATATCTCAGTCCGTTTGCTAAGCATTTCTGCACGGACGGTTTTTTTATCATTCAGGGACATTGTACTTCTTTTCTGATCTCGTCGGCGCGTTCTTCCGAATAAAAATACGCGATAATCGCAAATGCAAATTCCATAGCCGCACCCGCGCCCTTTGCGGTAATAATATTACCGTCGGTTACGCAGACAAGTTTATCATTCATAACATCCGCCCCGTCAAGATCTTTTTCAAATCCCGGGAAACAGACGGCATTCCTGTTTTTCAGCAGTCCTTTATGTCCGAGAATCGACGGAGCCGCGCATATAGCGGAAATCATCAGAGAATTTTCGTAACAGAAATCAATCGCTTCGTTTACGATTCTATTATCTTCGAGATTCAGAGTTCCGGGCATGCCTCCGGGAAGTATAATACCCTCGACCTCGTCATTAAGCTCGATATCGTCTGCCGTCAAATCGCAGCGAACCCTTATATTATGTGTCCCGCGGACAGTCTGCGAACCGACTCCGACTGTAAAAATTGTCTTGCCCGCTCTTCTTAAAAAATCAACGGGAACGAGAGCTTCGACTTCCTCAAAACCGTCTGCCAAAAATTCATAAATCATAAAAACACCCTGTGTCTAATTTTATTACAATAAATATTAACACAAATTAAAAAAAAATACAAGACGATTTTACCAAAGTAACAATATTGAAATAATTTAATTTTAATGAGCCTAAATAACATCGTCCGTTATTGACTGAACATTATTCATTGTGATATAATAACCTCACGAAACACAATCCAAATCAGAGATTTGGTGTGTTTCGGAGAACATTGAATCATACCGCTTCGGCACAGCGCGCCTTTGCGACATGATATAATATTATGAAAAACTTAACGACGGAGATTATATATATGGATGAAAACAAATACAGAGGTTCAATTGTCAAGGTTATAGGAATGTCCGACACGGGAGAAAAGATACCCGCGGCTTCGGGCAGGATATCGACTCAGCCCGGCAATGCGACCGCGATACTTGAAAAGTCTCTCGACCCGGAAAAGAATGCGAGGCTTATTTCAAAGGTTACGAAATCGGGTCATAATTCGACAATAGAACATACTGTTTTTAACCTCGCATTTCAGGACGTTTCCGTGTTCTGCGAGCAATTTATAATTGAATTCAGGCTGGCTTCCTTTACAGTCAAATCAAGACGTTACGTGGATTTCGGCTCGGACGGCTACTATATGCCGTTTATTTCCGAAGAATACGGGGATGAATTTAAAAAGCAAATGGATTCTTTTTATGTCGATTATAATTATTTTGTCGAAAACGGCGTTCCCAAAGAAGACGCAAGATTTGTTCTGCCGTACTGTTTAAGAAGCAATTTTTTCTGCACCGTTAACGCGAGAGAGCTTCTTCATATTATTCAGGCTATGCTTTTCGGCAGAGGAAGCGCGTTTGTTGAACTTAAAAATCTCGGAGAACAGCTTTTCGAACAAATAGAAGAGTTAACGCCCGGAATCTGTACGGACTTTTTTTCAAGACGTCCGAAATTGAGCGATAAAATAAATATCGGCTTCAGATTCGACGACATGAAAACCAACGAGACTGAACACAAAGAAACCGAACTTCTTTCATACACCCTTGACGCGCAGAAAACGATAGCCCGCACAGCTCTCACAGAATCAAGACAGTACAACTCTGCGACGATCGAAAATATAATTTCGGACGAATCAAACGTCGAAAAAATAATCGATATCGTTTTGGAATCATCACGTCCGCGTCCGCTTGAAACGGCAAGCTATACGTTCAGAATAAACGGCGTTTCGCTTTCTACCGTAACGCATTTCACCCGCCACAGAATGCAAAGTCTGTCGATTCCGTCTCTTACATTAACGGACAGAACAAAATACATTCTTCCCGACACGATAAAAAACAATCCGGAGTTTTTTAACAGATACACAAACGCATTTTCAAGAATAAACGATTTATATAACGATTTAAAGAGCAAAGGAGTAAGCGACGAACTTCTTGTTTACTGTCAGTTAAGCGGAAATACGCTCGATATCGTTTCGACAATGAACGCAAGAGAGCTTATCGTATTCTTTTCATTGAGGACATGTTCCAGGGCGCAGTGGGAAATACGCAGATTAGCGCACGATATGCTTATAAAATTAAGAGAGACAGACCCGTACCTGTTCAACAAATTCGGTCCGAGCTGTTTCATGACATCGTGTCCCGAGGGCGCGTTTTCATGCGGAAAAGCGGCTGAAATAAAAGAATACTACGGTAAAAAAGATGAGTAATTACGGTTTCTTCGCTCAGGTATACGATTCTCTTACGAAAAATGTTGAATATGAAAAACGCGCGGAATATATTTTTTCTCTGCTGAAACGTAACGGTACGGATTCGGGGATAATGCTCGATCTTGCATGCGGAACGGGGTCGCTTTCGAAATATTTTTCCGATTACGGATTCGACATGATTCTCGTCGACAACTCCCCCGACATGCTCGCAGAAGCAAAGAAAAAAAATCCCGGTGCGCTGATTCTCTGTCAGGACATGACCGAACTTGACCTTTACGGCACCATAGACTGCGCCGTATGCTCGCTCGATTCGATAAATCATCTGACAAGAATATCCGATGTCAGAAATACTTTCGATAAGATATCGCTGTTTATGAATCCGGGCGGAGTGTTCGTATTCGACGTAAATACCGTATACAAGCACCGAAATATTCTCGCCGACAACGTTTTCGTATATGAAACGGATTCTTCGTACTGCGTCTGGCAGAATTCGCTTAATAAAAAAACCGATGAGGTAAGCATAACACTTGACATATTCACACCCGAAAACAATTTATACAAACGGCATACCGAATCCTTCGGCGAACGCGCGTACGATATCGGAGACATAAAAAAATGGCTCGAATACAGCGGATTCGGGATTAGAGATATTTTCGGCGAATTAACGTACGAAAAAGCGAAAGCCGACGACCAGCGCGTATATTTTACCGCTGTAAAGAAATAAACTTTAAAAGGAGAAATAGATATGAGTAAACTTGTACGCTGTATTTCCGACGACGGAACTCTTATGATTATGGCGGCGGACACTTCGGATATAGTTTTTGAAGCGCAGAAAATTCATTCTACATCAAAAGTATGCACTGCGGCCATGGGCAGACTTTTAACTGCCGCGGTCATGATGGGAAGCATGCTTAAAGGCGACAACGATTCTCTGACTTTGAGAATCAACGGCAACGGTCCGTGCGGGTCGGTTATCGCGGTCTGCGACAGTCACGGCAGGGCAAAATCTTATATTTCAGACGGAAATGTCGAACTGCCGTTAAATAAAAAAGGTAAACTCGACGTAGGCGCAGCCGTAGGAACCGACGGTTCGCTCACGGTTATAAAGGATCTCGGATTATCCGAACCTTACGTCGGTCAGGTACCTATAGTTTCGGGCGAAATCGCGGAGGACATCACGTCTTACTATGCAACAAGCGAACAGACTCCCACCGTCTGTGCGCTCGGCGTGCTCGTAAATCCAGACAAAACAGTCGCGTATGCGGGCGGATTTATGATACAGCTTCTGCCGACGGCTGCCGACGACACAATAGATAAAGTTGAAAGATGTATAAAGGACATTAAGAGCGTTACGGACATGATGAAAGATGGCTTGACTCCCGAGCAGATCTGTCATACCGTACTGCCCGAATTCAACATAGAAGTTCTCGACGAGCAGGAACCCGTTTACGAATGCAACTGTTCGAGAGAAAAAGTTATCAGAGCGATAATATCGGCAGGTAAAGATGAATTGCTTGACATGGCAAAAGACAAAGAAACTAAGGTAAAATGCCATTTTTGCAACAAGGAATACACCTTTACATCGGACGAGATAAAGAAGCTTGCAGAAAGCTGATTACTTTACAATTTTAAATACACAAAAAGCCGAGTCCGCACGCTGAACGGACTCGGTTTTTGGTGTATTTTTTTATCTGTGATAAAGCTTTTTCGTCTGATACTTCGGCTCACACGTCATATTAACGCCGAGTTTGCTGAAAATATTTTCATCTACATGCGATAGTATTACAGACGAATGTCCCTCCGTATTTTTAAGCTTCGAGAGCTGTTCCATGGCTTTCTGCGCGTCGGGATCGGTTACGGCGCATATCGAAAGCGCGATAAGAATTTCGTCTGTGTGAAGTCTCGGATTTCTGTTGCCCATATGTCCGACTTTGAGCTTCTGTATAGGCTCTATAACCTGCGGAGAAATGAGAAGCTTATCGTCGTCTATGTCAGCGAGAGCTTTTAATGCATTTAAAAGACACGCTGCCGACGATCCGAGCAAAGATGTTGTCTTGCCGGTAACTATTCTGCCGTTGTTTAATTCGAGAGCAACCGCAGGCGCGCCTGTCAGCTCGCTCTTATCCAACGCAAACTTAACAACGGGACGGTCGTCTGATGAAATTCCGAGCTGGGTCATAAGAGTTTCGATTTTTGAAACCTCAGACTGAGAAGCCAGTCCCTGCGTAACCGCACACATCGACTTATAATAACGGCGGATAATCTCCTGCTCGCTCGCTTTACAGACAACGTCATCGTCGCATATTCCGAATCCCGCCGTGTTAACGCCCATATCCGTCGGGCTTTTATACGGACAGGAATCCGATATTTTTTCAAAAATAGCTTTTAAAACGGGGAATATCTCAATATCTCTGTTATAATTTACGGTCGTTTCTCCGTATGCCTCGAGGTGATACGGGTCGATCATGTTAACATCCGAAAGATCGGCTGTCGCGGCTTCATATGCGACGTTTACGGGGTGTTTAAGCGGAATATTCCATATAGGAAATGTCTCGTATTTCGCATATCCCGCGCGGACTCCGCGCTTATGCTCGTGATAAAGCTGGGAAAGGCACGTCGCCATTTTTCCGCTGCCGGGACCCGGTGCCGTAACTACTACAAGTCTGCGCGTCGTTTCAATATAATCATTTTTGCCGAATCCGTCGTCGCTGACGATAAGAGGAATATTATTCGGATAATCTTCTATTATATAATGTCTGTAAACATTGACTCCGAGCGAATTGAGCCTTTTTTCAAACGCCTCGGCAGCCTTCTGTCCTGTATAATGGGTTATTACAACGCTTCCTACATACAGACCGCTTTCACGGAACGCGTCTATGAGCCTCAAAACCTCTAAATCATACGTAATGCCGAGATCGCCTCTGCGTTTGTTTTTTTCAATTGCGTCCGCACTTATTACAATAATAATCTCTGCCTCGTCTTTAAGCATATTAAGCATGCGGATTTTACTGTCGGGACAAAAGCCCGGAAGAACGCGCGAAGCGTGAAAATCGTCAAAAAGCTTGCCTCCGAATTCAAGATAAAGCTTATCGCCGAACATGTCGATTCTTTTAAGAATGTTCTCTGACTGTAAGGAAAGATATCTGTCATTGTCAAAGCCGATATTATTCATTAAAATACCCCTCGCCGTTAAAATACATCATAGACTATATCATAAATATCGTCCTCTTTCAACATTTTTTTCAAAAGTAGGTAAAATATATTCCCGCTATTGATTTAATCGAACGAATATGGTACATTATAAATAACATATTATAAGGTGATGCTTTATGAAAAAGAGATTTTTTTCGGTCATATTTGCCGTTCTGATGATTATACCGACTTCTATTACGGCGTTCGCGCAGACTCCGCCGGCGTTTAACAAGGTCGACGCAACCGTACGCGTCGGAACGGACGGCAGTCTTAATATTACGGAGGAATGGGACGTTACGTTTTTCGGCTCCGACGCTCAAAAGACGTTTACCCGTTCCATTGAACTTCCGACGAGCAAGGATTTAAAATCCGTCGAAAAATACGATTCGGTTAAAAATATAAGCGTTATTTCTGACTCAAAATTCTATTACGACCCGAACGAATCGTCGACGATGAAATCCGACTCTATGACAAGCTATTCGGGTTCGGACGGCAGCGGCTCGTCGCTGAAAGTTACAAGGGACAGCAAAAACTGCAATATAGTATTCACAAAAACAACGGATGAAAACGATCATCATTTCATTATATCATATACAGTTACCGGTGCCGTTAAAAAGGATTCGGGCAAGGCAAGAATCTGTTACAGACTTTTCGGCTCGGACACGGGCACATTAAATAACGTCACTGTCTCGGTTATCGGCGACTGCATATCGAAACAGGATACGGGAATTTTATCTTTAAGTGATTTAAGTCCGGAAGTTACAGACGGAAACGTTAAATTCACGTCACCCATGTACACAAGCACAATGACAGTAGATATGACCGTCGGTGCTGATTCGTTTAACAAGGGCGCGCTTAATTCTTATTCAAAATCCGCTGACGCGTTCTCCGCGTTTGCAAAAAAGGCAAAAATCGCCGTTCCGATTACGATTATCGCAGTATTAATGATCGTTCTGTCAATATTTAAACTCTCGGGTACCGGCAGGATCAGAAAGGAAATATCGGATTCACCCGAAGCGTTCGGCGCGTCGGCAGAGCTTGACAAAAATATTACGTTCCCGCAGGCGGCAAAACTTTTGGCTGATGTCTCCCCTGCTTCAAGTAAGAATATTACGCAGAGAGCGTCGGGAATTTTTGTGCTCTCCGTAATTCAGCTTATATCCGACGGCATTTTATATGTAAAAAATAATGAAGTAACCGTTAATACCGCAAAGACAAAGGAGCTTCCCGACTATGAGAAAATGATTGCGGAAATGTTCCTTAAATATTCCGAAAACAAAAACGAAAGCCTTGTTCTTAGCAAAAACGCGCTCGACTCCTTTATAAGAGATATTGACATTTACCCCGATTACTTTTATAACTTTGCCGCTAACTTTATCGGGCTTATCCCCTCGGGAGACAGAAAATTCTTCAAATCCGAGGAAAACAAAAAGATTTACGCTTCATGCGTTATGATAAAAAATGACTCGGGCAGGATTTCGAATATTTCGTCGGTATTGTCAATGGTTTTATCCGATCCCGATACGGACGCAAGACAGATACTTCCCATAGGACTTTACCCACAGACGGCGGAGTCTCTCACGTACAGTTCGCAGATAAATAACAATGTCGACCTGTTTGTAAGCGCAGTATGTGCTGCTGCGGCAAAAATCGACAGATTGTTCAGAAAATAAGACAGTGTAAAAACACGGAGCGGAAACTATAAATCCGCTCCGTAATTTTTTATTTTCAGTTATCTTTTATGCCTTAATCTGTTGAGAAGTGACTTAGGACTCTTTTTACCGAGAGTTATCATTGAATAGCCGTCACAAGGACCGATCTGTCCCGCCGACATTTTAAGAAGTCTCTCAACAACATTTATGAACATGTCGACCTGCTCATACATAAGTTCTTCGTCAAACTTATCCATCTCGTCGTTATCACTGACTGCGCACAGACAGTCCGGCGCGGTAACGAGTGCGATGTCGGGAATACCGCAGTTAAATAACGGCTGTCCTTCGCCGAAATGCAGGAAATTATGTCCGCGCATTGTGATGACTCTGTATCTGTCTCTCTCTTTAACACAGTCAAGATAAAGCTTATCAAGCGTATCGTTGCCTGTATATGAAAGCTCCGTTTCAATGTCACCGACCTGTTTATACTCACCGTCGACATCTTTAAACATTTTACAGCCGAGATGCTCGACGGCAACGCCCGCAACAGCTTTCGTATGACCGCCGATACCATCCCATAAATCACGGTGCATGGCAAGCCACTTCGACGTAGCCTGTACTCCTCCGCCGGCGATTGTTTTGAACGAGGGAAGTCTGAAATGACCTGATACAAAAACAAATATCAGATTTCTTTCAAGCTCTTTGTCTCTGAAATAGTCAATCATATTCAAAAGAGCAATAGGTCCGTTTTCTTCTATACAGTTGGTTCCGTCGGTGTGCGTATTAATAATGATAGCCTCTTTAGTATTTTTACCCTCAAGAATAGTATAGAATGTTTCGGTAACCGCGCTTCTCTCCTTTTCGGCGACAAGCTTTAAATTTGCTACCTTATGCTCTTTAGCCGCTTCGAGAACTTTTTCTCCGTCGGACTCGTTAACCCATATTGCGGGAATACCCTGATACGGCAGAATAAACGGAAGATACTGTCCGTCGATTCTCTTATCGGACATTCCTTTCCAGATACAAACGACCGCTTTCGCTCCGCAGGCTTTCGCAGCCTTTAAAAACGGAAAATTAACGAATGCAGTAGCAACGGGACCGTCGTATTTTTCCGGAATGGTAACATCCTCGGGCAGTGAGGAACGTTTATCGAACGCTATTTCGCTCGGAAGAAAATTAAGTTCGTCAACGCCGACAACGGCAATCTTGCCCTTGGCATTAAGATAACCGAGTCTCTTATCGTCTACATGAACAAGCTCGGCGGTAACTCCGTCCTCGTCTGTTCTGCCCGAGTAGGGAAAAACGGACGAAATGTGAATCTCCTCGCCCTCTATTTTAAACGAAGAATCCTTTTCCTCCCAGCGCTTAAAACGAAACGGGTCTGAATAAACGTCCAGTCCTCGCTTCATAAGCTCTTTTTTAAGGTAACGGATAAAGTTTCTGTGTCCCATATTACCCGTAAGTCTCGGTCCGAACGAATTCATAAGTTTTACGTCTTTTAAAATCTTCTCCGGACTTGTTACCTTGTCGGCATACTTAATCATATAGTAAAACATCTGCCTTCTGTAATAATTATTTAATAATATTTTAACATGTTAATCGTCAGATGTCAATTATCTGTACGGCTACAAAACTCCGTTATTTGTGAATTATTTAACGATTCCTTCATATTTACGCATCTTAAAATATTATTATAGCAAAAGAGAGCCGAACCCCATAAGCCCAAAACGCACCGTCTCACGCCTCT
>UQQT01000015.1 GCA_900543395.1 uncultured Oscillospiraceae bacterium
ATTTCTTCAAGCCCGATCGCCCGTTCAAAGGCAAGTCAAAACCGCCGGTCAAGCTCCCTGAGCTCATGCCGGCAGAAGAGAATATAAAAAATACGGAGGAAACAGCTATGAAAAAGACAGTTTATATCGAAGGTATGATGTGCAACCACTGCACAGCTCATGTTCAGAAGGCACTCGAAGCGCTCGACGGAGTTGAGAGCGTTGAAGTCAGCCTTGAGGACAAAAAAGCGGTGCTTACGCTCAAAAATGATGTCGATAACGCCGTTATAATGAACGCTGTCAAGGATGCCGGATATGAGCCGACAAAATGTGAATGATTTTTTAAATAAATCTTGCCATAACACTTGACATATCGAAAGTTATTTGTTAAAATAATTGCCGTCGTCACAGAACGGCAATTAACTGCGGGTGTAGTTCAATGGTAGAATTCCAGCCTTCCAAGCTGGTTACGTGGGTTCGATTCCCATCACCCGCTCCAATATGCGCTTGTAGCTCAGGTGGATAGAGCAACTGCCTTCTAAGCAGTGGGTCAGGGGTTCGAGTCCCTTCAAGCGCGCCATTTGCGGTGGGTATAGCTCAGTTGGTTAGAGTGCCAGGTTGTGGCCCTGGAGGTCGTCGGTTCGACCCCGACTACCCACCCCATTTTTAAAATTTCGCAAATCATTCGATTTGCGTTTTTTGTTATAAGGATATATTAAATAATATATTGGGGAGTCGTCAAGCGGTAAGACACAGCACTTTGACTGCTGTATGCGTGGGTTCGAATCCCGCCTCCCCAGCCATGAACAAGCAGTGATTTGTCTACCAAATCACTGCTTGTTTAACTATGCCTGTCCTGTCGGGCAAACGATGCGTGCCGGCGGCACATGACGGGCAATCTTTTCGTCATTATAAGAAACGGCGGTGCACGTCTTTCAGGCGGTGAATATCAAATGTATTTCATCACCTTACGAAAAACCGCAGAGTCACAGTCTTGTCCCGGACACGGCATTATCTGTACCGCCGGCGCAGACATCCGCTTTTCAGTATATATAATAACGATTTGCTCCGTCCCCTTACAGTCCGAACGGCAAGAGGTTTATTATTTTTTTTCCTGCTTATGTGTGTATAATTGTTTTAAAATATTGCCGTTTTCTATGACCTGTGCCTCCGTCAGAGGATAGAAAAAGAACGGTATTACTCCAAGCAGACAGCTTACGGCAGGTACAATTGTTATGGCAAAGTATGCTCCCTGCTTCATTGTCTGTGTAATAACGACACCCTCCTCATACTTAACCGCCAGCATTACCAGCATAAAAGCAAGCGTGGAAAGAGCGTTCATGAGCTTTCCGGAGAAGGTCAGCGAGCTAAAGCATACTCCTTCGTTTCGTTCGCCGGTTTTCACCTGTACATAATCCACGGAATCGGCAATCATTGCAGTTTGCAGTACCATAAAGATACCTAATGAAAATCCCGTCAGGAAAATGACGCCGACTATTATATTAAACTCGGTCAAGGGAATAAAATACATTGCAAAATAAACAACGGCTGAAAAAAACGAAGAATATATCATCAGCTTCTTTTTGCTTATTTTTTTCAACACCAGCGGACAAAGCACTGTTGCGATAATCATTGAAATCAACACCGCAGCGCCCATATAAACAAATTTATCCTCACTGCCGAAGCTGATTAACGCAACCGTTGCGCCGCTTACCTGTATAAGCGTCCTGCCGAAGCCCAGCACGCTTCCCAAAAGTATTATGAGTAAAGGTTTGTTTGCTTTCAGCGCAGCATAGATATCTTTAAAGGATGCGTTTTCGTTCGTATTTACATTACGCTCCTTTGTTCCGAAAAAGGCAAGAGAAAACAGACTCATTCCTATTGATACAACAATCACGGACGCAATCACCCAGCCACGCTTGGTGGTTTTGTCACCGTCGCTGAACCAGCCCGCTATATTCGCGCCCAGCAGGGTGATAACGCCCAAGCCAACGTTGCCGAAGCTGCGGGCAATCGAAATCAGCTTTGTCCGTTCGTTTGTATCCGAAGTCATCGCTCCGGACAGCCCCCAGTACGGCACGTCACACACCGTATAAGCCGCGTCCCACAAAATGTATGCTATACCGAACATTGCAAGCTTTGCGCCCTGACTCCAGTCCTGGGGTATTCCGAAGAGCATTACCGTCAAAATTGATACGGGAAGAATGCTTACCAGAATAAACGGACGAAGTTTTCCTCTGCTTTTGAACTGTATTCTGTCTATTAACAAACCCATTATCGGGTCGTTGACGGCGTCCCAGACCTTAGCCGCGATAAGAATCACCGTCAGAATTGACAGGCTTTTAAGGGTAAATCCCATATAACCGTAAATGACCGTCATCAGAAAGGTATTTACAAAAGTGATGGTCAGATTCTGTCCGAGTCCTGCCAGTCCGTAACTGATTTTTTCTTTAATTGTCAATTTATTGTAGTCCATATTTACCCCCTGTTAATTGTTATATTTATCAGAGCTTCCGCCGATTGAGACAAGGCAGAAAACTGCCTTTTTAATTCGTTTGCTTTATTACGATTGTCTTAATTTCAAACGGCTTGAATTCCAATGCCGAAAGATCTGCTTCACGTATCGGGTTCTCCCTCATATCCGCCTCAAATGCTTTGCCCTTTACGGCGGTTGACAAGGAAGCGGTGCGTTCCGATCCGCTGTCCTCATACAGGCGCAATACGATGCCGTTTCCGTCCTCGGCAGGCTTTATTGTTTCTGTAACAATATGCTCGTCAGAGGAAACAGCCTGCGGAGCAATTTCAACCTCGGACTCGGTAATAAGTAAGGGATTATTGTAAAAATAGGCAATGCTTTGCGTATTAGCCTGATTATAATCTCCGGCGTGAGGATAAAGAGCATATTTTATCGTATGTACGCCCTTGTCCGCAGACGGATCCGGCCATACCGCAGAGCGGAGCAGATTAAGAGACATAAGCCCGTCCTTAACCCGCCAGCCGTACTTCCCCGTTGTAAGAACGGAAATACCGGCGTCAGAGTCCGTAACATCTACCCACTTGTGAGCGCAGATTTCATATTGCGCCCATTCCGTTTTAGTCTGAGTGCGTGTACTTCGCTTTATGCTTCCCATCTGTATATCGCAGGTAACCTCGTCCGAAAAAACCGACGGGCGGAAATCCGCACGAAGCATTTTATGCGTTTCCCTCCAGTCAACCTCGGTCGTAAATTCCACGATAGGTCTGCCGACGGTAAGAGTAACAGTTTGTATAATCCTTGATTTTCCGTATGTATATATGCTTTCTCTTGTTACCGAAGCGTTTGACATTCTGACAAAGTAACTCGCAAGCTTAAATTCCGCCGGTTTTTTCTTTGTATAATTAATTGATATATCCCATGCGTTATAAAACAGACGCTTATCATTATATACATTGAGCTTGTTAAGGTACTGTCCCGAAAACTCTCTGCCGCTGCGCTTATCAAAAAGACTCTTTATATTGCCCTCATTATTAAATTCAAGACGGAACAAATCGCTTTCGATATTCTCGCCGTCATGCGACAGCAAAGAATTCTTCGGTGCGGAGTATTCCTCAAGCTCCCGGGAGGAATACGGCTCAACGTCTGCGGTATACCACCTGTCATTGTATGACACCAAGCCCTTATACCTTGCGGATGTAAGGTTAATTGCCGTAACGGCCGAGCCTTTTCCCTTCGACAGAAATCCGACTGCCTCGCAGGACATGGAATCAAGCTCCCTAAGCAAGGTCTCATAACGGGCGGTGCTCTCCTTGTAGACGCGTCCGATAGAGGAGCCGGGAATTATATCATGAAACTGATAGAGAAGAACCTCCTTCCAGATTGCTTCAAGCCTTTCTTTAGGATATTTATACCCTTTTTCCCGTGCCGCTGCCGCAAGAAATTCAAAATTGTGCAGAGCAAACTCAATTCTTCGGTTATAGTATTTGTTCTTTGACTGAGTAGTGTATGTTCCCTGATGTTTTTCGAGATACAGTTCTCCCTTGTATCTTGCAAGACTGTCTTTTTGCTCCGCAAGTATGTCAAGATAATCGACGGCACGGCTCATTACAGCATTGGGAATACCTTTCATTCCGCCTGCACGACGGACAGCCTCGATATGTCCCTCTCCCGGTCCTCCGCCGCCGTCACCTATTCCGTAAAGCACGGCAAAGGACTTTATTTTTCCCCGCTCGGGAAAACGGTCTGCCGCCCTTTGCAGAGTCCACGCGTTTCCCATGCTGTTATATGTTTCGTCGGGAGGAATGTGAACTATAATCTCGGAATCGTCAATGCCCTGCCAGACAAACGCCTTGTGAGGAAACTTATTATGCTCATTCCAGCTTAATTTAACGGTTTCGAGATAATCCATACCGCATTTTTGAATTATTTGAGGAAGATTTCCGCTGAATCCGAATACGTCGGGCAGCCAGCACATGCGCGCCTCGGCTCCGAATTTCTCTTTCCAGTATTTCTGTCCGTACAGGCATTGTCTGATGAGGCTTTCTCCGCTCGGAATATTCGTATCGCATTCGACCCACATTCCGCCCTGAAGCTCGAGCTGTCCGCGCCGGAATGCAGTACGAAGCTCTTCAAACAAATATGGGAAGCTGTCCTCAATCCATGCAAATTGCTGAGGCTGGCTCGCGCCGAAGATATAATCCGGATAACGCTCAATGTTTCTCATCTGATTGGAAAATGTACGCTGTGCCTTACGCATGCTCTCCCTCATCGGCCAAAGCCATGCAAGGTCAAGATGCGCGTGTCCTGTCGCATAGGCAAAGTAAGGGCTTTGCTCACCGTTTGAGCATTCATCGTAATATATTTTTTTCGCGTTCGCATAATCACCGCTTAACGCATAGGATAAAAGCCTGCCAAGCGAACGTGAAACGGATTTGCGCTTATTATCGTCAAAACGAAGCATACTCCATTGATACAATAAAGATACGGCATCGTAAAACGCGCTTTTTGCCTCCTCGTCTACCGTAACAATGTCCGCTCGCTTAAACATTGCGGATGTAAACGGAGACCCCGGGAATCGGTTATTTCCGCAGTCTGCCCAAATATCGATTTTTTCTCCTCCGGAAGCGAAGGACTTTAATTCGTAAAAGCGTTTTCCCGCAGCCGGCTGTTCAAACTCAACAAAATCACGGGCTCTTGTCAAACCGCTTCTCGGAGAACCCTTTTCATCATATATGCACCCCTCTGCGCCCACGTCGATCAGAAGTCCGACCGTTCTGCCTTTTGCGCTTTCGGGGATTTCTCCGATGAAATGAAACCACGCGCAGCCGTAATTCTCACGGCTCCAAACATGACCCGCTCTGATTCTGCGGTATGTAAGCTTATCTCTGTCCCTCAGGCTCACCGGTTCCGGAGATGAAGCGTATTCTGCTGTCAGAGAACCGACTTTTGTATAAACCCTGTGACCGAGCATGAAAAGCTCTCTGCCAAATCCCGATTTTGTCAGGAATTTTGCCGTACAAAGCATTTTATTCATATTACCGCCTCCATTTATACGCTTTAAAATAATTAAAAAGCATGATGAGATGTTTTATTCCGAAACTGAATCCTTTTTACCGCCGAGGCATTCAGGACAAATTACCTCGAAAAGCAATCTGTGACGAACAATTCTGTAACCGGTCTGCTCGGCTGTCTCATCGTCAAGATATTCTTTATAAGGGTACGGCGCGTCGATAACTTTTCTGCACTCGACACAGAATATATGATAGTGCAAATCATTTCGCAAATCATATCTGTCCGCGCCCGGAACACGCACGTGACAGATCTCTCCGTCCTCCGACAGGCAGTTCAGATTGCGGTAAACCGTTCCGCGGCTGATATTGGGATTCTTTTTATGCACATCCTCATAAATCTGCTCGGCAGTCGGATGGTCATGCCTTGACTGCACTGCATCAAGCACCAATCGCCGCTGTTTTGTTTCTCGTCTGGTAATCATCTAAATTTCTCATCTCCTGTCCTTACACTGCGGCATTCCTTGTAATGACGACCGTCCTCTCGAAGCCGTCTTGTCTCCTCGTCAGACGCCGTAAAATCCGACATCTCCGGAAAACGCATGTTTTTATGCGGTTTCAAATTAGAAAAACCGTTTTGCAATAAGCCGTTTTCTTTACAGCGGCTCAAAATCAGAAGCTCCGTGCTTGCATACCGGACATATATAATCCTCCGGAAGCGTACCGCCGTCATAGACATGACCGCATATCCTGCAAACAAAGCCTTCTTTTTTCTCCTGCCGGGGTATTTTGGGCTTAATGTTTTTTTGATAATATGAATAACTGACGGTTTCAGCGTTTGAGAAAAGCTTTCCGTCCTCCGGCGCACACAGGAACATAATGTGCGTTCCGAGATCCGTTTCGCTTTGTACTCTCAGCGACAGAAAGCCTCTGCTGTGATTTGATAGCACAGTCAGTCCGTTATCGCTTCTCTCCGGCGTAAGACCTGCAAATTTATCTGCGTCTCTTCCGCTTTGAAATCCGAAGCGTCTGAACACCTCAAACGGAGTATCCTGCGTAAGGCTGTTGATGTTAAGCAATCCGGTTTTCCGAATAATATCGCAGGTGTAGTTCTGCTTATTGACGGCAACTGCAATAATAACGGGCGAGCTCGTAACCTGCATAACGGTATTAACAATACAGCCGTTATCCCTGCCCTCGTCCCTCGTCGTAAGAACATACAGCCCGTATCCTATCTGATAAAGAGCTCTGCTGTCGAATTTATCGCTCATCATATCAGTAATTCTCCGCATGAAGCTCGAAATAGCTCCGGGGGTGACTGCAAACCGGACATGATTCGGGCGCGCTTGTTCCGACTGCAATATGTCCGCAGTTTCGGCATTCCCACACCTTGACCTCGCTTTTTTCGAATACTCTTGCAGTCTCGACATTTGAAAGTAATGCGCGGTAACGCTCCTCGTGCTGTTTTTCAACGGCGGCTACCAGGCGGAATCGCTCTGCAAGCTCCGCAAAGCCCTCCGCTTCGGCGGTTTCTGCGAATTTCTCATACATATCCGTCCATTCATAATTTTCGCCCTCTGCGGCGGAAAGAAGGTTTTCACCCGTATCTCCGATTCCGCAAAGCTCCTTAAACCAAAGCTTCGCATGCTCCCTTTCGTTTTCTGCCGTTTTTAAAAATAATGCGGAAATCTGTTCAAAGCCCTGTTTTTTTGCAACGGAGGCAAAGTAGGTATACTTATTTCTTGCCTGTGATTCTCCGGCAAACGCCTCCCAAAGGTTTTTCTCCGTCTATGTACCTGAATATTTTGTTTTCTTGTCCATGTCTGTGACCCTCTTTCCGAAAGTTATTAGGAAAAGCTCCTGATAATATTATATAAGCAATCCACCCGTCACGTCAAGCGAAACGCTTCATTAAAATAAAAACCGCAGTAATTCTCTCTTGTCCCGACAGCATTATTAAAAAAAATCAGTCATATATTATATTCAGTATATTTTACGCGTTATCCGTATAATTATTTATAAGCTTTTATAAATATTTAAAAATTCGTTATTTCTTTTAATCAAAAGGTATTGACATGAGCGATTCGGGAAATTATAATATTGTCGTATGTAAATATTCAAACAGGCTGTAACGGGTTTATTCCCGGCTGCGATTTTCAGAGAGAGAACGGCAGGTGCGAGTTCTCATTCAACGCCGTGAAACGCCGACCCCGAGTATTCTGTAACGCCAAAATTTTGCATCTGATTCGGTACAGAGTACAAGTCCGCCGTGACGAACGGCGCGTTTTTCCGCGTTAAGGTTATTACAAGTGGTGCTTGCCGCACAATCCGGGTGGTACCGCCGGCGAAATGCCGGTCCCGGGCTGATGACGTGCAGGCTATTTTTATTTTCCGGAGGTTACTTTATGGAATGGACAGGACTTAACGAATTAAGAGAGAAGTATTTAAGCTTCTTTGAATCAAAGGGTCATTTGAGACTGCCGAGCTTCTCGCTCGTACCGCAGGGCGACAATAGCATTCTGCTCATAAACGCAGGCATGACTCCTATGAAAAAATATTTTACAGGCGAAATTACTCCGCCGAGAAAGCGCGTCACGACTTGTCAGAAATGTATCCGTACGCCCGACATTGAAAACGTCGGCAAGACGGCAAGACACGGCACGTTTTTTGAAATGCTCGGAAACTTCTCGTTCGGCGATTATTTCAAACGCGAAGCTACGGCGTGGGCGTGGGAGTTCTTCACCGAGGTTCTCAAAATGCCCAAGGACAAGCTTTATATAAGCGTTTATCTTGACGACGATGAAGCGTACGATATATGGACTAAGGAAGTCGGCGTTGCTCCCGACCACATGGTTCGCTTCGGAAAGGAAGATAACTTCTGGGAACACGGCGCAGGTCCATGCGGTCCCTGTTCTGAGATTTATTTTGACCGCGGTCCCGACAAGGGCTGCGGAAAGCCCGGCTGCAAGGTAGGATGCGAGTGCGACAGATACGTCGAGGTATGGAATCTTGTTTTCACGCAGTTTGAAAACGACGGCAACGGCAGCTATACCCGCCTTGCCCATCCTAATATAGATACGGGCATGGGACTTGAAAGACTCGCATGCGTTATGCAGGGCGTTGACAATCTCTTTGAAGTCGACACGATTCAGAACATTATGAAGCACATAATGCGTATCGCTGGTATCAAATACCACGATGATCCCGAAAAGGATGTTTCGTTGAGAGTTATAACCGACCACATCAGAAGCACGACGTTCATGATAGGCGACGGCGTTCTCCCCTCGAATGTCGGAAGAGGCTACGTTTTAAGAAGACTTTTAAGACGCGCGGCGCGACACGGCAGACTGATAGGCATTGACAGACCGTTCCTTGCAGAGGTCTGCGAGACCGTTATTCACGAAAACGAAAACGCCTATCCCAATCTTAAAGAGAAAAAGGATTATATAATAAAAGTTATCTCAATGGAGGAAGAGAGCTTCTCGAAAACAATTGATTCCGGACTTAAAATGCTCTCTGACATGATAGCAGACTCCGACTCAAAGGTTCTTTCGGGCGCAGACGCGTTCAAATTGCAGGACACCTACGGCTTCCCCATCGATCTTACTAAAGAGATACTTGCGGAAAACGGCATGACCGTTGACGAGGACGCGTTTAAAAAGCTTGTCGCCGACGCAAAAGTCATGGCGCGAAACGCAAGAAAGGACGCGGGAGCAGACGCATGGAAAAATTCAGCCGCCTCGCTTAAAGATCTCGGAAGAACCGAATTTACAGGATACGAAACGCTTACGCAGGAGGGCAAAATTCTCGCTCTGGTCGTTGACGGAGAGAGAAAGGATTTCATCGAAAACGGCGCGGACGCAATGCTCGTCCTTGATAAGACCTCATTCTACGCGGAAAGCGGAGGACAGGTCGGAGATTCCGGCGTTATCACTGTGGGCGACAGCGTATTTACCGTTAACAATACGACAAAAACTCCCGACGGAGTGTTCGTTCATTTCGGAACGCTCACCTCGGGCGAGGATATAAAGCTCGGCGACACCGCGACGGCAAAGGTCGACGAGGAAAAGCGCAGAGCTATAATGAGAAACCACACCGCCGCGCATCTTCTTCAGGCGGCTTTGAGAAAAGAACTCGGAACGCACGTCGAGCAGGCGGGACAGCTTGTAAATTCCGATTACGTAAGATTCGACTTCACACATTTCTCCGCTCTCACCGGCGATGAGCTTAAAAAAGTCGAGGATGACGTAAACGACGTTATTCTCTCGGCTTTAAAAGTAACGACCGCCGAAATGTCTATTGAAGAAGCCAAGAAAATAGGCGCGATGGCTCTGTTCGGAGAAAAATACGGCAATATCGTAAGAGTCGTAAAGGCAGGCGATTTCTCAACCGAGCTCTGCGGAGGTACGCACGTATCCGACACCGGCGCAATCGGACTTTTCCGTATTGTTTCCGAATCCTCTGTAGCCTCGGGCGTAAGGCGTATCGAGGCCGTGACCGGTAAAAACGTTATTAAATTAATAAGAGAAAAAGAGGAGCTTATCGCTTCCGCTTCGTCTGCATTAAAGCTCGGCAACACCTCCGCACTTGCCGAAAGAGCCGTATCCGTCGCGGCGGAGATTAAAGAAAAAGACAGAGAAATCGAAAAATTAAAAGCCGAAATAGCGGCGGGCAAGACGGGCGATCTTCTCTCTAAAGCCGTTGATGTAAACGGCGTCAAGGTAGCATGCGTCGACCTCGGCGAGAGCGAAGCGGGCGAGGTTCGTTCTGTCATGGATCAGGCGAAAACGCTCGGCGACGACGTTGTCGTTATCGCGGCAGCCGTCAACAAAGAAAAAGGCACCGTTTCGTTCGGATGCACGTGCGGTAAGTCCGCCGTTAAGTTGGGCGCGCACGCAGGAAATATCGTCAGAGAAACAGCGAAAATCGCCGGCGGTAACGGCGGAGGCAAACCCGACAGCGCAATGGCGGGAGGCAAGGATATAACAAAAGTATCCGAAGCTCTTTCAAAAGCAGCCGAAATTGTCGGTATGTTTGTAAAATAAATAAATAAATAAATAATATTTTATTATAAAACATATAAAGGAGATGTAAAAAATGGACAACTGCATTTTCTGTAAAATAGTCAAAGGAGAAATTCCCTCGACAAAGGTTTACGAGGACGATACAGTTCTTGCGTTCAGAGACTTAGAGCCTCAGGCTCCCCAGCACATTCTGATTATCCCCAAGGAACATATCGCCTCAGCCGCCGAAATCACGGACAAAAACAGCGCGGTTGTGGCACATATATTTGAGACCGCCGCAAAGATTGCCCATGATCTCGGATTTGCCGACGGCTTCAGAGTCGTAAACAACTGCGGAGACAGTGCGGGACAGAGCGTAAAGCATCTGCATTTCCACGTCCTCGCGGGCAGAGACTTTACCTGGCCTCCGGGCTGATAAACAAATTACAATACAAATAGGAGGGACAGACTATGATAAGACCGTTTTTCGTATTCGGGCTTACGGAGTTTCTGTCCCTTCTTTTGTTCAGATTCGCAGGTATTAAAACAGCCGTCATATCCGGCGCAGTCTCTCTCACGGCGTATATATTCTTAATACTGTATAAACGAAATTTCAAAATAAAGATTTATCTTAAAAGCATATCTGCGTTCATTCTGATTTCTGCAATATTATTTTCCGGGGAATATTACTGCGTTCAAAAACCTGCGCAAACGCTTGCCGACGAGTCGACTCACTCGCTGTCCGGCGAAATATTCGACGATACGAAAGAGTCGTACGGAAAATATTATTATTACATAAAACTCAGCGAATTCGACGGGGAAAAGACAAATGTCAGAATCCGCTTTTCATCCTCAGATTATTATAAACTCGAAATCGGCAGTAAAATTAAAATTGATAATGCGACGGTCTATAAACTCGGCAGGTATACGGACGGCGTTTATATAGGCGCATATTCTTCATCCGATATGACGGTCTCCGACGGAAAAACAAACATAACTTATTCTTTTATATCAAATGTCCGAAGTTACATAACAAACACGCTGTTTAATAACATGCCGACCGACACCGCGTCGCTGTGTACTGCTCTGCTTACGGGCAATACGCAAAGACTTCCGCAAAGCTTCACCACATATTTCAGATATTCGGGAGTCAGCCATCTTTTCGCGGTTTCGGGTCTGCATCTCACAATCTGGACGTCGATTCTGTTCTTCATTCTTAACAGAATTTTCAAAGGGAAACGACGGCTTAAAGCCGTAATTTCCGCGCTGTTTATAGTATTCTTCATGTTCCTTACGGGCTTTACCCGTTCTGTGATGAGAGCGGGCGTTATGCTTCTTCTTTTCAACGCGGGAGCTTTCTTCAAAAAGAAAACGGACAGTATAAATTCTCTTTTCTTTGCGCTGACCGCAATTTTAAGTTACGATACGAATTTATGTACGGACGTTTCGCTTCTGATGTCATTCTTTTCGTGTCTCGGTCTTATAACTTTCGCGCCGAAGCTTAATAATCTGCTCGGCGTGTACATCGGGAAAATAAAATTCAAACCAGTAAAAATTATTCTTAACTTCATAAATTCGAGCGTATGCGTTTCACTCTCGGCTACGCTTTTTACTCTTATAATATCGTCAATATTCTTCGGTACATTCTCCGCGATAAGCCCGGTTACCAATCTTGTCGCAGTTCCGCTCGGCGAGGGTGTAATGCTGTGCTCCGCATTCGGAATAATCTTATCCGCCATCGGAGCGCAGAGCGTAGTGTTTATACTTGCCTATATACTGTCCCGCGCGCTGTTGTTCGTTACGGACAAACTCTCAATGATATCGGAATGTTCCGTCAACATGACAAACAATGTATTCCTTTACTTTGCGGCGGCGGTGTTCGTATGCTTTCTTGTCATACTGTTTATTAAATCGAACAACGAAAAGACAGTTCGCAATGCGGGAATTATCGCTTTGACTCTGATTTTTATATGCGGGGTATCCTCGCAGTTTACAGCGCTCAACGACAACAGCGTAACGGTTTCGTCAACGGGCGAATGTATGTCCGCTGTGTTTAAATTTAAGGGCGGAAACGCGGTATGCGTATCGTCAGAAGATTCGAAAACTTCGGATTACTCACCCATAAGTTCGATTCTCGGCAAACGCGGAACAGACGTGCTGATTCTCGACAATGAATCGGATTCGGCTTCTTCGTATTTAAGCACCGCTGTTTCGCAAATCTCTGCGAGGATAAGCGTTATATCGCCGTCGGTTACAGACCCGTCGCTGTTGAGAAATACCGAAGAAGTAAACAAAAGCGATAACTGTCTTATCAAAATCGGCGGCAATACAAATATTAAATACGTAAAGGACACGTCGGATTCGTATGTACATTTTACGTCCGAAACGTATTCGTGCATTATGCTTCTTGACTCCGATTCGGTTTCATCCTGTCCGAAGAGCGCGGACATTCTGATAGTCAGAGGGCATATTCCCGATTATATTGACGTTTCTCAATTTCGGTGTATAATAGTAGTATCCCCTGCCGACAAAACGCTCGCGGGACAAAAGAAAAAGAACGTTTACTATACAGAGCACAACGACACCGTAACAGTCAGAAACGGAGAGATAAAATGATATTAACCGGCGAGGACGCGCTGAAAAAACACATAAAACAGAATACGCCCGCGCGCCTTTATTTTATCTACGGCGACGAGGATTATTTAAAATCGAATTATTCTCTTCTTTTAGCCTCGAAGATTACGGACACGTCCGGTTCGGGATTCAATTTTTATCAATTCAATTCCGAAATGACGTTCGATATGTTTTACGAGGCGTGCGAAAGTCTGCCCATGATGGCGGACAGAATATGCGTATTCGTAAAGGATTTGCCGTTAAATAAGCTGACGGACGCGGAGATTAAAGATTACGAAAAGCTCTTATCAAATCTGCCGGAGACTACCACCGTTATTTTTTCAATGGTAACCGTCCCGGTCGACAAAAACACCGTAAAATGGAAAAATATAATCGACATGTTTTCGAAATACGGCGTATGCGCCGAGCTTTCCAAACGAAACATGCAGTCCATGATAAAAATGCTCGTTTCGCGCGCGGAACAGGCGGGATGTTCGATTTCTTCCCAGAACGCACAGTATTTAATAAACGCGGCAGGAGACGATTTAAACAGGCTTTTGGGCGAATTTGACAAGCTGTGCGCCTACGCTTCAAAACGCGAAATAACGGCAGACATGATAGACAAGGTCGCCGTCAGGAGCGTTGAAGCGTCCGTATTTAATATTGCAAAGGCGATTAATTCATCCGACGGGGACAAAGCGTACAAGCTGCTTAGCGAATTATTAAAACAAAAAACCGAGCCTACGCTTATAGTCGGCGTTTTGGCGGGCGAATACGCAGATTTATACAGGATGAAAATGTCCGACAAATACGGCGGCTCGCTCAGAGAAATATCGACAGAATTCTCGTATAAAAACAAAGAATTCAGATTAAAAAACGCATCGAGACTTTGTAAAAACTATTCCGAAAAACGAATAAAAAAAATCATGGAGACAATAGCCGATACGGATATTAAAATTAAAACATCCGGCGCCGACAAAACCATGATTTTAGAGGAGCTTATCGCAAAACTGCTGCTGCTCACGGGGAAAACAGGATGATAAAAACCGACAGAGCCGTTATAGTAGAAGGACGTTACGATAAAATAAAATTAACAAACATTCTCGACGCACAGATAATCGAAACCGGCGGATTCTCAATATTCAACGACGGCGAAAAACGCGCGTTTATAAAACGTCTCGCCGAGACAAAAGGCATTATTATAATAACCGACTCGGACGCGGCGGGATTTAAAATAAGAAATTATATTAAGAATTTTTCAAAAAACGGTGATATAATAAACGTATACATTCCCGATATTCTCGGCAAGGAAAAACGTAAGAATACGTATTCAAAAGAGCGAAAACTGGGCGTAGAGGGCATGGATGACTCCGTACTGCTCGAAGCGTTTAAAAAGGCGGGCATAACTGCGGACAGTTCGGCTCCGGACGAAAACAGACGTTTGATTACAAAAACCGATCTGTACCTCGACGGATTCAACGGGACGGACAATTCGGGTGAAAAAAGACGGAAACTCTTAACTCTCCTCTCGCTTCCGAAACGGCTATCCTCCTCGGCTATGCTCGATGCTCTCAACTCGTTTTATACATTCGAACAATATAAACAGGCAGTAACCGCTGTCGAAAAGGGTGATGATTTTAATGAAATTTAACAAAAAACCGGCATTCGTTTTTTCCGTAATACTTTTATGTATTGCACTATGTGCGACGGCGACGGCGGCGATAACGCGCCTTGCGTCAAAATCGCAGGGCAAAACGCAGAGCTATATCGTCAACCGCGTGAATATAACGTTTGAAAATACGGAATTTACGTTCGACAACGTTTCCGCGGGCGACACGCTCACATGCAAGGCGCACGTTTCGATAGAAAAAACGGAACCCGATTTTTACGGCGTACTGAATTCGATAACGATTTCCGGCGCGCCGTTTTCCTCGACGGTCTTCTCCGCAGGCAAAAACAACGGCGATTCTTCTGCTCCCGAAAACGCGGTTCTGCCCGTCTCCGACGGTAAAACCGTACCGCTCGAATGGGATATAGAATTCTCGTTCGTGTTCGACGGCGAAACAGCGGTCTATAATCTGAGCGCAGATATAGACTACACGACGGGCGTGTCAAAAAATACCGCGCAGAGATACATTACAAGCGTACCGATAACCGTATATGTCCCCCTCGAAAAAGCATAACGCATAAGAATTAATATAAAAAACCAACCGCCCGGAAAACACTCAATTCTGTGTTGCCTCGGGCGGTTTATTTGTACTTAAAAGTCCAAATATGACCGTCCCGCATAAAACGCAAGACGGTCATATATTTACATATTTAACGGTATTATAATTCTCTGAAAATCCGCGTACCCTTTTTCTTTATCCACGCATACATTAACGCCGAAAGTATGAAAAATATCAAAGCGAAAACCGCAAGATACGCCCAGTCGGGAATAACTCCGTTCATTATCAAATTGCCGACGGCAATCAGAATTGCAAAAATCATACCGCCGAATACCGATATCATCGGAGGCAGTCCCTGTTTAATGGGCGAGATCTCATTTGTCCAGTTGAGATTCGGCATTTTTAGACCGAGAATAAGACCGAACTCGGAGAAAAACAGAATCGAAACGAGCACGGTAATAAACGTCATAATCCATTCAAGCGCGTTCATTTCCGCTATGATACACGCACATACGGTACAGAACAGCGCCGGAATACCCGTCAGCACAGTCTGCACATACACCTTAGCCTTAAGAACGTCAAACGCGTCAACGGGCAGACTCTGATATATCCACAGCGACTTTCCCTCGAGCGAAACCGACGGCGCGGTTATATCGTTCATGGCGCACATTACGCACACCGCGGCGCACAGCATAACCTTGGGCGACAGAAAACCGCCGAACTGATGTTCAAAAAACGAAAGTATACTGTCTCCTTTAATAAGGAAAGCGACGCCTGCGATTATTAAAACAAGACAGCCCATACCGCAGTTGAGCATATAATTCGCACTCGAAGTAAAACGCCTGAGCTCCTTGCAGAACAGCGCGGAATCAAGGCTCTTTTTCTTTTCGGACTTTTCCTTATGCTTAACCCTGCTCTGCTCGGAGGATAAAACAGCCGTTTTGACAAAGCTCTTTGATATAAGAAAAATCGTAAGCGCAATAACAGCCGTCAGAATGAGCGAGACAACGAGCATATAAAGAATATTGCCCGCGAAGGCTTCGCCCAAAGCGTAAGCCGAAAACGACATTGTCTTTATTTTATCGCTCAAAACCGCGGCATTGTTAATAAGATATGAAATAAAGCTCTGCGCCTTAAAGCATACAAAGTAATACAATCCGAAAAACACCAGAGACGTCAAAACGGTAATATAGCTTTTTCTCTTTAATTTAACGCTGACTCTCGCGGCGACATAGCCGAGGGCGCACGACAGAATCAGAATGACGGCGGAAATTTCCGCTATAAAAAGAATATTGCATATTACGGACAAAACGTCCGCCCTTGCTTTTATCCAATAGACGATAACGGCGGGAACCGTTACGACCGAGGAATACATCAGTCCCATAAGATACACGCTCATAAGCCGGGAGGCTATGATATCCTTTACGGGAATGGGCATGCTCAAAAGCAGGTCATTGTCCTTTGAAAGATACAGACCCGAAAACGTGTTGAATATACTTCCGAATGCACCCAACAGCACCGCAACCGCGCCGAAAAACAGAAAATACAGCCAGTCGGCACCGGCAGAAACGAGCGCACCGCACATAGATACAGCCAAAAAAGTGAATATTCCGCCGAGCATTCCCGCCATTAAAAAGACAAACAGAACAATAAATCCTATCGTCGAAGTCTTTGAGCGTGCTTTATTCTTCTTTTCATCATAAAAATACATTCTGAATATTTCCATGACTTGCTTTTTTAAAAGAATTTTAAGCATCCGCGTCGTCCTCCAGCTCAAGGAAAACGTCCTCGAGCGAATCATCGCCCCTTACCTCGTCCATGGTTCCGCTTCTGATAAGCTTTCCGCCCTTGATAATGGCGATCTTATCGCACAGCTTCTGAGCAACCTCGAGAACGTGAGTCGAGAAGAATATCGCTCCCCCGTTATCACAGACCGAACGCATCATGCCTTTAAGAAGATGCGAAGCCTTGGGATCAAGACCGACGAACGGTTCGTCCATAATAATAAGCTTCGGCTCGTGAATCCACGCGGAGATAAGCGCAAGCTTCTGCTTCATTCCGTGAGAATATGAGGCTATCGGCTGACTTAAATCCGGCGTTATCTCGAACATATCGGCGTATTTTTTTATTCTCTCCCCGCGTTCCTTTTCTCCGACTTCAAAAATGTCCGCTATGAAATTAAGATATTTAATACCGCTCATAAAGTCGTAAAGATCTGGATTGTCGGGTATATACGCCGTTATTTTTTTGCACGCGAGCGGATCGTCCTTAATGTTGATACCGCCGATTTTTATCTCGCCCTCGTCGAACCGGAGAATTCCGGCACATGCCTTTAACGTAGTCGTTTTACCCGCGCCGTTATGACCTATGAAGCCGTATATTTCGCCCGGGGCTATGTGAAGCGTCAAATCGTCGACAGCCTTTTTATCCCCGTAGCGTTTCGTATAATGATTTATTTCAAGCATTATTCATGCTCTCCTTCGTTCATATTTTCAAAGAAAGAATTATAAAGCTTCGACCATTTGTCGGCGTTCTCGGGGGTATAAACATCCTTATATCTGCTCTCTATAACCTTCATTTTTGCAACGTTTTTGGCAATTGCCGAAAACAGTCTTCTCAAATCGGGGAATCCGACTATTTTCTTTGCCTTGTCCATAATAACGGACGCTTTGAGCGAGGTTATTATCTTGCCGAGTCCCGCCTCGCTTCCGAACATGGAGAAATCCTCCGACGAAATTATCTTACCGCCCAGTGCGTATTCGAGATCATCCATCGTAAGCATCGGGAAAAGACCCTTTACCACGGCAAGCATGCATGCGCCGAAGCCTATTTCCTCAAAGAATTTCGACTGATACTCCCAAAGCGTTTCCTTATCGTAAATACCGTCGGGATCTGAGGCTATGCAGTCGGCAAGAAGCTTGCCCGCTCTCATGGAATAGCCTATGCCCGAGCCCTTTACGGGAATGGTCATGAATGCGCTGTCGCCGACTGCGGCGTAGCCGTCTGCGACCATAATCGCAAGAGGCTGCCGGACGGGAATATCGACAATATTACCGCCCTTTAATAACCGCTGTCCCATATGGGGATTGTCTTTTCTCAAAACCTTAAGACCGTCCGCAATCCTCTGCTCGTCAATTCCGTTAAAGAATCCGAGGAACACGTCAACCGTCTTATCATGTGTTATAACCCACATAATACCGCAGTTCTCTCCCGGAATAAGCGATACCTCATATTTAAATTCAGGCTCCTTTGCCGATTTCAGACGGTTGAAATACGCCCTGTATGTATGCAAAACCTCGTAAGCTCCGGGCGTTTTCGTTATGTTCATAAAATCGGGCAGATTCATTCTTATCGGAGAATAAAGTCCGCACGCGTCTATTACCATATCGGCGTATACATCGCCCTTGCTTGTCCTGATTCCGGCAACCCGTCCGCCGAGAATCAGAGGCTTGACAATCTCGCAGTTATATACAAATTTCGCTCCCGCGTCCTCTGCGAGAGTGATAAGATGCTTATACAAAGCGTTTCTGTCGATTTCGACAGTGTATGAATCGTCCGACTGAACCTGGCTTATCGGCTCTACATCCGTACCGGGTACGCAGAACGTAATGGGAGTTCTGACAACCTTGTAATCCTCCGGTACGGGGATTCCCGAAAGCTCAAATCCGTCTAAATGAACAGAGTCGGTCTGTTTCAAACCGAGCTTTCCTTTTTTTCCTTTTTCGTAAACGGTAACGTCGTAGCCCTCGAGCGCAAGATAGTATGCCGCGACTATTCCGCCGTGACCCGCTCCGGCAACTATGATTTTTCTGTCCATATATTTCAACCGTCCTTTAATATTTCTTTTATTTGACAATTTTAGAATACTACATATTTTTTTAACAGTCAAGGAATATTATATTACAAATCCGTCATCTTTTAATAATTTAATATTAAGATTCATTGACACTTTGATGATAATAGTATAATATATTCTCTGAAAGGGGCGGTTATATGACGACGGTACTGTTTTGTTCACCGAGAAAAAACGGCTGCACCGCCGAGGTTCTGTCCCGGTTTATTAAAAACAGAGACGATATAAATTTAATTGATATTTACGCCCTGTCCCCCGCGCCCTGCACCGCATGCGAAAAGTGCAGAACGGATTACAGATGCGTAAATTTTGACATGGATTCGGCATTGAACGATATTGAAAATTCGGAATTTCTCATCGTCGCAACGCCCGTATATAATTATTCGGTCCCTGCGCCGATGAAGGCGTTTCTCGACAGACTTCAGCCGTTGTATGAGCGAGGAAACAAAAAAATAAACGAACAAAAACGCGCGTTTCTTATAGTAACGTGCGCGCAGAGTGGGAAGTATTCGTTTGATATTATAAGAAAACAGATGTCGCTCGCGTTTAAAGAATTGGGATTTTCATTTTCGGGCGAATTAAACGTCGCGTTCACGGATAAAAACGGCGTAGGAGAAAACAATTTGCAAAAAGCCGAAGCACTCTCATTTAATTTTTTCGGCGGAGAAAAAATATGTTCGGATATATAAAAACCAACCGTCCGGAGCTGAAGGTCCGCGACGATGAAATTTACAAGGGCGTATACTGTACGCTCTGCCGTGCGATAGGCAAGCGGTGCGGAATTATCGGACGCATGTTTTTAAGCTACGACGTGACGTTTATGCTCATAGCCTTAACTGCGTTGAGACAGGAATGCTCCCCGTTTGTAAAAATGCGCTGTCCGTTCAATATCGCAAAAAAGTGCCGTCGGTTTAAGGACATTACGCCCGACACGGCGTTTTGCGCGGATGTTTCGGTACTTTTAACCTATCATAAAATACGCGACAATATACGCGATTCAAGTTTTTTTAAAGCGATTTTGTTCAAAATATTATTATTAATATTAACTCCGTCGTACATTCGGGCGAAAAAGCACGCGCCCGACGCCGCCGAAATAATTATAAATTATATGGATTCTCAGTTTAAAACGGAGAAAAACGATAAAATAACGCTCGACTCTGCCGCCGACCCCACGGGCAGAATGTTAGGCGAGCTTTTCACATTGGGCGCAAGGCTTAACGAGATGAAGAAAGAGACGTACAGAGTCGGATATCTTACTGGCAGGTGGATATACCTTACCGACGCGGCGGACGATATCGAGAAGGATATAAAATCAGGTAATTTCAACCCGTTTTTAAAGTGCGGAATAACAGACAGGGAGAGCATACAAAACGAGCTTTTCATGACCGCCGGACAACTGTCCGAGGCTGTTTCAAAGCTTAAAATATATAAATTCAAAAGCATCATAGACAACATAATAAACGACGGGCTTTATATTCAGACTCAAAAAATTCTTACGGGAGAAAAGTAAATGGATTCATACGAAATACTCGGCATTCAGAGGAACGCGTCATATGAGCAGATCAGAAACGCATACAGGGACAAGGCGAGACTTTACGCAAACGACCCCGATATGATGAAAAAGCTCGACCTGGCGTACGACGAGGTTATAAATTCAGCGTCCGCGCAGAATACGACAGAAAGCGGAAATACCGATTATTCATATAATTACTCGGCGTTTACAGACATAAGAAATCTTATCGACGACGGCAATTACAACGAAGCGCAGAGACGGCTCGACGAAACGCCCGACTCAATGAAGAACGCGGAATGGTTTTATTTAAGCGGAGTCGTAAATCAGAGAAAGGGCTGGCTCAACGAGGCGTTTAACTGCTTTGAAAACGCGGTCAGGCTCGACCCGAACAACGGCGAATACGCTTCGGCTTACAACAACATGAAATCGGCGCGTTCCGGCGGCTACAGAACGACATCCGACGACAGAACTTCCGGCGGATGCGGATTCTGCGACGTCTGCTCGGGACTTCTGTGCGCGGACTGCCTGTGCGAATCGTGCGGCGGAGACTTAATACCGTGCTGTTAAGGAGAAAAAGATGAAAAAAAGCGCAAAAACCGCCCTCGGCGGTATAACGGCGTCACTGTCGCTCGTTTTCATGCTCCTGACAGCCGTTTTCCCGTTTCTGACATACGCCTCGCCCGAAATCGCGGGAACACTGCTTATAATAATGGTTCTCGAGCTTAACAAAAAATGGGCGTTCGGCGCGTACGTCACCGTGAGTCTGCTGTCGCTGTTCATCCTGCCCGATAAGGAGGCTGCGATGATGTACGTCGGATTTTTCGGATTTTACCCGATATTAAAACCCGTACTTGAAAGCAAGCTGCCGAGAGTGTGGGAGTGGCTGTGCAAATTTCTTGTGTTCAACGCAAGCGTCTGCGTTTCCTATCTTATAATAGTATACGTTTTCTCGATTCCGATTGAGGGAATGGAGCGTTTCGGAAAGTGGGCTGTTCCCGCCCTGCTTGCAATGGGCAACGTCATGTTCATTCTCTACGACATGGTAATATCACGTCTTGTATCGATTTACTTAAACCGCTGGCAGAAAAAATTTCATTCGATATTCAAAATTTAAATTTTTATCCCCCGGAGAGCTTCTTCGGGGGATATCTTTAACTTATTTTAATTTTATTCTATACTTAAACGAAAATTCTTTTTCCGTAAAATGCCTGAACGATTCTCTGCCCTCGTCGTTATTCGAGGACGAATCCATCTTATAATCAAGCGAAACTATCGTCTCATTAAGCTTTTCGAGTTCGTCGTCGTGCTTCGTATCGTGAAGCTGTCTGTCCGAATAAAGCTTCGCGTTAAACAGGAATCCGTCCGAATTCATGTCGTAAAATTCGAGCCCCCTGCCGTTTTCGTCCGTAATTGAGGCGTAGCGCGTTTTATAATGCGCAGAGCATTCCTGCGGTTTTATGTAGTGAACGAAATTATCGCCGACTGTGGTTTTGAATTTTGAAAGACGGCACGCCCTGAATCTGTCGGCGTACGACTCATAAGGACCGAATCCGAGATACTCGATATTTTCGAATTGATTACATAGCGATAATTTGAGTCCGAACCTCGGCAGATTGGGTACTCTCTCGCCGACAACGGCGTTACATTCGACGTCAACGCCCTCGGACGTGAAAATATAATTTATATCGGCTTTGACCGCGGGGGGCATTGCGGCAGCGCAGAACGACATCTTAACGTTTACGACGGCTCTCGTTCCCGTGTTTTCGGTAAGCTCGACGGAGTATGCGTGGTGAATACATCTGTCGAATCTCGCACGGTTCCACGTTTCGTCAAATCCTCTCGAATTGTAATTACAGCACCTCCATATACCGAAATCAACGGGCTTTACAAGATAACCGCCGTTCTCGTCTGATATATCCTCTATAAGTCCCGTTATTCGGCTTACCCTGCACGCGAATTTTTTACAGCGGACAAATATTTTCGTCCTGAATACGGACGCTTCGATTTTGTCCTCTCCGTTCTTTAATTCGTTTTTAACATCGGAAATTACAATTTGCTCGTCGCCGATAACATAGTCCTTATCTGCCCATTCGCAGTCATTTTTAAGCGCAAGATATACGTTTAACGTAAGAAGTCCCGTTTCGGCAGACGGAGTATCTATATCATATATTTTTGTTCCGCCGGGGGCTATAACCGTATCATTTATGACCGCTGACGAAATAATCTCGCCGTCAAGCTCAAATTCGTATTTAATATAGAATTCGGAAAGGTCTGTATAGAACCGTCTGTTCTTTATTTCAAGCTTGCCGTCCTTAAAATATGCATAAAAAGGCTTATACACCTTTTTCATATCGTAATAACCCGGGCGCTGTCTCCTGTCGGGGAATACAAGTCCGTCCGCACAGGAATAATTGTCGTTCGGGTCGTCGCCGAAATCTCCGCCGTAACGGTATTTGGGCTCCTCTTTTGTTCCGATATTTACGGCGTGGTCGGTAAGCTCCCATATACATCCGCCGAAATATTTATCACTGTCCTCGACGCCGTCCCAGTGTCTGTACACGTCGCCCGTACTCATTGAGCAGACATATTCGCAGTAGAAAAACGGCTTTTTGTATTCGTCGTTTTCAAGATATTTTTCGAGGTACGATATCGGCGCATACATACGGCTTTCTACATCGGAAATGTCCGAAAAATCCTTGCCGAGTCTTTCGGCGTATTCAAGATGCGCGTTCTCATAGTGAATCAGCGCACGCTTATCCCGGCTTCTTATAAACCGAGCCATGACGCGGTGATTTTCTCCGCAGCCGGATTCGTTTCCGAGTGACCACAGCAGAACGCACGAATGGTTCTTATCTCTTTCGAAAAGTCTTTCGGCTCTGTCGAGATATGCGTCCCGCCATTCGTGAACGTCCGAGCAGTGCGCCCAGTAGTCCCAGTACCAGTCGCCGTAGTTATATCCCATACCGTGCGTTTCGAGGTCGGCCTCGTCAACAACGGCAAAGCCCTGCTCGTCGCACATTTCAAGAAATCTCGGGTCGTTCGGGTAGTGCGACGTTCTTATCATGTTAACGCTTGCCTGTTTTAATAAGCGCAGGTCGCGCTTCATGCTCTCGACGCTTACCGCATAACCGGTTTCGGGGTCTGAGTCGTGTCGGTTTATGCCTCTGCACTTAAATTTAACGCCGTTTAAAAGAACGACGGAATTCTTTATTTCGAATTTTCTCATTCCGAGCTTAAAATAAATATTCTCGTCCCCGCACTTTATTTTAAGCGTGTATAACGCGGGCGTTTCGGGAGTCCAGAGAACGGCGTTATTTACCTCGAACGACGTTTTTTTGCATACGATTCCCGAGCAAATCTCTTTTCCGTCGGGTGAATAAAGCGTGTAAAAAGGCTTTACGATACCGTCGGAAATAACCGACATTTCAATTTCCGCATTATTTAATCCGTCGTCAAGGGTATGTATAATCTGAACGTCCTTTATATGATTTTCGTCGCGCGTGAGAATATATACGTCTCTGAATATACCGGAAAGTCTGAAAAAGTCCTGATCCTCAAGATACGAACCCGTACAGTGCTTAACGACGAGAGCTTCGATTGTATTTTCGCCGTCGGATAAATATTTCGTTATGTCGAATTCGCTCGTGCAGTGGCTGACCTCGGAGTAGCCGACGAAATTCGAATTAATCCACAGATAAAAGCACGAACTGACGCCCTCGAAATTTATATAGTATTTTTTATTGCTCTGCTTTTTAAAATCAAAAGTACGCCTGTACAGTCCGCACGGGTCGGCGTCGGGCAGGTGGGGAGGGTCGACGGGGTACGGATAATCCTGATTTATATAATTCGGCGCGTCGTATCCCCTGCCGAGCTTTAACTGCCAGTTAAACGGAACCGTCATTTTGTCATCGCACTTTTCGCCCGAGGGGAATATTCCGCCCAAAACGTCAAGCTCGTATACATTTTCGTAAAATTTAAAATCCCACTCGCCGTTAAGAAGCGTAAAAAACGAAGAGTTTTCACGTCTTGAACGGTCGTCGGAGTCTGCAAACGGGACAAAATACGCCCTCGGTTTTTCGCATCCGACATGGAGCGTATTCAAGTCCGTGTGATAATATCCTGTCATTTATTTCAGCCTTTCGTCATTATTCATCAGTATTTGATATCGAGTATCAGATTTAATACGTTTTCGGCGGTTCTCTGCATCTCGCCCAAGGTTATGCCGTCTTTCTTTTTAAGAGACTTCAGCATTGTTCCGTCGGGCGTTCTGTTCTGTCCTCTCGATCCGCCGGGCATGAGAACGTCGACCTGCGCCGTAACTCTGTACGCCTGATCGCTCATGTTTTTAAATTCGGGACTTTTACCCTTTTTCATCCACCAGTCGGTCATGACGCTGCCCTTATATCCCCATTCCGAACGCAGAACGGCAGTACATAAATCGTAATTATAATGACTGTATACGGAATTTACCTTATTATATGAGGTCATGATATTTTTAGGCTCGCCCTCTTTTACGCAGATTTCAAAGCCCTTTAAATATATTTCTCTCAACGCTCTTTCGCTTACTACGGAGTCGTTCATGTTACGTCTGAACTCCTGATTATTGCATGCAAAATGCTTCGGACACGCGCTTGCGCCCTCTGACTGTATACCGCGAACCGCGGCGGCGGCGATTTTGCCCGCGACGAGCGGATCCTCACTGTAATATTCAAAATTACGTCCGCACAGCGGGTTTCTGTGAATATTCATTCCGGGAGCTAAAAGAACGTCCGAACCGCGCTTTTTCATCTCCTTTGCGACGGCGGAATATACCTTCTCGACAATATCGGGATTGAACGTACAGGCAAGAAGCGTACCGCACGGCAGAAGCGAGCACTGCGCGGAGAGTCTTATTCCCGACGGTCCGTCCGTTGTCGTGACAGGCATTACGCCCTTGTCTCTCAATGATTCGAGAACTCCGCCGAATACACCCGCGTTACCCTTTGCGCCGAGAGGACTGTTCATTGTGTAGTCGCCCCTCGATATCGCCTCTAATTCGTCGTTGTCAAGCTGGGCGATAAATTCGCGCATTGTGCATTTTCCGCTCTTAACGAACGATAATTTATATCCCCTATCACCCGTCTGCGGTATTGATTCGGGGCGCGCGGATATAATTCTCTGTCGTAAATCCGTTGAATTTACAACTGCTTTTTTATACGAAACAACCGTAGAATCCCCGAGTTTTTTCGCGGTCATAATATCGAATTCTTTTTTCGGAGCGCATACCTGCTCTTTTTTATCATAAAGAACGGTATTTTTATTATAATATGTAAGAATTTTCTTAACGTCTCTTACGTTTTCACCCATATAAAAAGCGAATTCGCCCTTGTTTATAACATAGCTGTTCTTATAACCCGTAACGCCCTCGTCGTCATACGAACACAGCGCGTAATCATCCGAGATCAGAGTAACAGTTTCGCTCTCGCCGGGCTTTAAATCTCCCGTTTTTTTGAAAGCTGTTAATACAAGCGCGGGTTCGCCGAGCGGTTCGCACGGCTTTTCAAGATAAATTCCTACGGTCTGTCTGCCCGTATATCTGCCGGTATTCGTAACCTTTATTTTAAATTCGAAACCCGAATCCGTCTTTTTTGCGCCTGTCTTTTTAATATCAAACGTCGTATAGCTTAAACCGTAACCGAACGGATATACGACCTTATTCTTTGCAAACGTTTCGAAATATCTGTAACCGACGTAGATATCCTCTTTATAGAATGTAAAATCCTTATCTCCGAAATTCCTGCTTGACGGATAGTCGTCGATTGAATTCGCAATCGTGTCCGTAAGCTTTCCGCTCGGGCAGACTTTTCCGCACAGAATATCTGCGGCGGCGTTTCCCGACTCCATTCCGCCCTGCCAGATTATAAGAACCGCGCCGATTTTGCTTTTATATCTTCTGAGCCAGCTTAAATCGAATATTCCGCCGATATTGAGCAGAACAACGACGTTATCGTACTTAGCCGTTACCTTGTCGAGCATGTCCGCCTCGTCGTCGGCAAGAAGCCAGCTTCCCTTATCGTTCTTACAGTCCCTGTCCTCGCCCGCGCTTCTGCCTATCGTGACAACCGCCGTATCGTTATTGAACGACGAACGACGAACGAAGTCGATATCGAGCTTAGCCTCGGGATAATAGAACGGCCAGTGCGCCCAAAATCCGTGATTTATCGGATTTTTTTCATTGTAATCATTATAAAACGAAGCTATCTTCTCGTCGAGCGTAAGCCTTCCGCAGTTTCTGATACCGTCCGCAATGCTCACGGCGTAAGGCTTATTTACGTCTCCGCCCGAGCCATAGCCGACAAAGTGCGTCTGATACGACGTTATGCCGAACAGTGCAACTCTGCTGTTTTCTTTTAAAGGCAGAACGCCGTTGTTTTCAAGAAGCACCGCGCCCTCAGCCGCCGCCGAACGAAACAGAGCGGAAACATCCGCGTCAACATCGCCCCCGTCGGTTTCGCGTTTTGTCTCGTCCTGCGAGAGCGAATTTGCGACAGCCGCCGCAGTCTTTGTTACGATGTTATCTATTTTCTTTTTTAAATCCATAATATCACCGTCTTAATTTTTTATTCTTTTCTATTATATATATAAGAAACGATTATGTAAAGCCCAAAAATTTTTGTGAAAAATAAAAAATTTTCGATTAAACTATTTACATATTGATAATATTATGATATAATCACTTTCGTTTTGAGGGTGTAGCTCAGTTGGTTAGAGTGCTTGCTTGACATGCAAGAGGTCGGTGGTTCGAGCCCACTCATCCTCACCAGAACCGTCTTGCATATCATGGCAGGACGGTTATTTATATAACTTTTTTTATAAAATATTCGACTGCGAAAGGGTGATACCATGGATATAGAGAGATGCGAATGTAATATTTCCGAACCCGAAAAAATAAAAGCGATACGCGACGAAATGCTCTCCGACAAGGAGCTTGAGGGCGTAGCAAATCTTTTTAAAATACTCGGCGACCCTACTCGCGCGAGAATCGTGACCGCGCTTGACAACAAGGAGGTCTGCGTGTGCGACCTTGCGGAGGCTCTGGGTATGACGAAGTCGGCAGTCTCCCACCAGCTCGCGATTTTAAAGGCGAATAATATCGTCAAGTCCCGCCGTTCGGGCAAACACATTTATTACAGCTTCGACGACGGACATATCACAGCGATAATAGAAATTGCGCAGTCGCATATTAAGCATAAGCATTGATAAAAATATTCGGCATATTCGAATAATAATCGACATTTAAGAAATATCCGCAGTTTTTCGGATATTTCTTATTTTTTTTGAAAAAGCTATTGACAATTGAATACTTGTTCAACTATAATACAGATGACAGATGAACAACCGTTCAACTGTTTCCATATAATTTATCGTTTGAAAGAGGTTTGCTTATCATGAAAAAAACATACGGTATCGAAGTAGACTGTGCAAACTGCGCTTCCAAAATGGAGGACGCGGCCGCAAAAACCAACGGCGTTAAATCGGCGGTTGTATCGTTCATGACTCAGAAAATGAAGGTTGAGTTCGAGGACGGAGCTGACATTGACGAAACTATGAAGCTTGTTCTTAAAAACTGCAAAAAAGTCGAGGATGACTGCGAAATCTTCATCTGATTATCAACACTTAAAATCCGGTACGATTCGGAGCGAATTATCATGAATAAAAAACAGAAAAAAGTTCTTATACGTATTATAATATCGGCAATCCTTGTGATTATCCTGTCGGTTCTGTTTAAATTCGTCGAGTTAAACATTTGGATTCAGGCGGTTCTTTATCTCATCCCCTATGCGGTTATCGGTTACGATATACTGAAAAAAGCCGTCAAGGGCATAATCAAAGGTCAGATTTTCGACGAAAACTTCCTTATGGCTGTCGCAACTGTCGGCGCTATCGGCTTAGGCGACTTCCGCGAGGGCGTTGCGGTTATGCTGTTCTATCAGACAGGCGAGCTTTTCCAGAGCGTGGCAGTCGGAAAGAGCCGTAAGAATATAACAGAATTAATGGATATACGTCCCGATTACGCAAACGTCGAAATCGACGGCAGGTTAGAGCAGGTCGACCCCGACGACGTTGAAACGGGCACGGAAATAACAGTAAATCCCGGAGAGAAGGTACCTATCGACGGTATCGTCGTTTCGGGCGAAACAACGCTTGACACAAGCGCGCTCACAGGTGAAAGCGTTCCGAGAAATGCGGGAAAAGGCGATGAGGTCATCAGCGGATGCATTAACCTCACGGGCGAAATCAGAATCAAAACGACTAAGGAATTCGGCGAATCCACAGTTTCGAAAATACTCGACCTCGTTGAAAATTCGAGTATGAAGAAATCAAAAAGCGAAAATTTCATCACGAAATTCGCAAGATACTACACACCTGCCGTATGTATCGGTGCGCTCGTTCTCGCAATTATCCCCCCTGTCATAAAACTCATAATCGGTCAGTCTCCCGCATGGGGCGACTGGATAACGAGAGCGCTGACTTTCCTTGTTATAAGCTGTCCGTGCGCGCTTGTTATTTCGATTCCTTTAAGCTTCTTTGCGGGAATCGGATGCGCTTCGAGCAACGGCATACTTGTAAAGGGCTCTAACTATCTTGAGGCTCTTTCGGACGCAAAATACATTGTGTTCGATAAAACGGGTACGCTTACAAAGGGCGTTTTCGAGGTTACGGGCGTATACCCGGCAGAGGGCTTCGATTCCGACTCGCTTTTATACTACGCTTCGTACGCAGAGAGCGGTTCGAGCCATCCTATCAGTTTAAGTCTTAAAAAGCATTACGGAAAGGATATTGACAGAAGCAAGGTAACCGACGTAAAGGAAATTTCCGGTCACGGCGTTTCGGCAAAGGTCGAATCGAAGCAGGTTTTTGCGGGCAATATTAAATTAATGAAGCTCGAAAATATAAACGTTTCCGACATTCACGACGAGGGAACGGTCGTATACGTAAGCGTCGACAAAAAGTATGCGGGCTGCATAGTCATTTCCGACATAGTAAAGGACTCGTCGAAGGAAGCGATTGCACTCTTAAAGCATCACGGAATCAAAAAGACGGTAATGCTCACGGGCGACTCCGAAAACACGGCGAAGCGCGTAGCATCCGAAATCGGCATTGACGAGTACAAGTCACAGCTTCTCCCTGCGGATAAGGTAAACGAGGTTGAGAAGCTTCTCAGTGAAAAGACGGGCAAGGAAAAGCTTGCGTTCGTAGGCGACGGAATAAACGACGCTCCCGTCCTTTCGAGAGCGGACATAGGCATAGCGATGGGTGCGCTCGGCTCGGACGCGGCTATCGAGGCGGCGGATATCGTATTAATGGACGACGACCCCGCAAAGATTCCGCTTGCAAGTAAAATTTCGCAGAAAACCTTGCGAATTGTTAAGGAAAATATCGTATTCGCACTTTTTATAAAGGCGGTATGCCTGATTCTCGGCGCGCTCGGAATTGCGAATATGTGGATCGCGATTTTTGCTGACGTAGGAGTTATGGTTATCGCCGTACTCAACGCGACAAGGGCGTTAAAATTAAAATAATAAAGTTAAAACAATACCGCCGAAACAGGTTTCACAATCCGTTCCGGCGGTCAGTTTTATTTATCTGTAATTATTTCAGCATATAATCAATACAGCGTTTTACGTTTCTGTCCCATAACGCCCAATCGTGACCGCCGTCCTCGAAAACGTATTTTATGTCCATACCCAGTTTATCGGCTTTTTCCTTAAACGATTCGGACGCTTTAATCCAAAAATCCTGCTTACCGCACGAAATATACATTTTCATATCCTTATGCTTTTCCTTATCGAGCATGGTTTTCGGATCTTCTGCCGTGCCGTCACTGAAAAACGGCTTCATAAACGGGAACTCCGAATCAATAGTATTTGCAAAGCCCGCAGCGACGTATTTTAAATCGAGAAGCCCCGAAAACGAGCCGAAGCCGAAGTATTTATCGGGATTTGCAAGGGCGATTTTGGCGGCTCCCATACCGCCCATAGAAAGCCCCGCTATAAAATTTTTATCCCTGTCGTTTGAAATTCCTATAATCGAATGAAAATACCGGGGAAGCTCTTTTACTATAAATTCCTTAAAATTCTGAGAATAAATATTGTCGCAGTACATACTCCTGTCGCCGTCGGGCATTATAACATTTATACCGTACTCGCCCGCGTAACGCTCTATTGACGAAAAACGCGTCCAGCATGTATTATCATCCGACAGTCCGTGCAGAAGCCACAGGGTCTTTCTGTCGGGAACGTCGGTTCTCTGCGAATACGTCTCGGGAAAACACACGGTAACCTCGGTCTGCTTCTTTAGAGACTGCGAGGCAAAATTAAACGATGCTATTGACATTACCTATAAATTCCTTTCAAAATTATTATACGATACCCTCGTTATTTATAGCCGACATAAACGCGGGAATAAGCTGCTTCTTTCGCGAAACAACTCCGCCGAGCGTTAAGCATCCGTTTTCGGGCGTTTTTCCGAAAGCCTCTTTGCACAGCTCGTCCGCGCCCTCGCCGTAGCATATAAGCTCCGTACTCTCGGTTATTATATCCGTGAGCATAAAGAAAACCATGTCGAGTCTGTGCTCCGAGCACATTTTCGCAACGTAGCTGAGCATTTTATCCTTTATGGAGGAAAGCTCCTTTTCGCTCATCGAATTAATTTGTCCTACGCCGAGAGTGATTTTTCCGACCTCGAATTTCTTATAATCCTGATAGAAAATTTCCTCGGGAGTTTTCTCGATGAGATTGCTGCCTGCCGTAAACATTTCCACTCCGAATTTTTCGCAGTCTATGCCCGCAATTTGAGCCAGGGCGTGCGCCGCGTCCTTATCAAAGGGCGTGCATGTGGGACTTCTGAACAAAAGCGTATCGGACAAAATGGCTCCGCAAAGAAGTCCGGCGGTGTCGGAAGAAAGCTCAACGCCCTTCTCCCTGTAAATTTTATAAATAATGGAAGCCGTACAGCCTACCGGCTCGTTTCTGAAATATACGGGCGATACCGTCTCAAGCGAGCCTAAGCGGTGATGGTCTATAACCTCTAAAATATCGGCGTTTCTGATATTGTCAACAGCCTGCGCCTCCTCGTTATGGTCGACGAGAATAACCGCCCTCTTGTGCGCACCCAATAAATTACGTCTCGATATCATGCCGAGGTACGTGCCCTTTTTCTTATCGACTATCGGGAAATCCCTGAATCTGCGCTTCATCATTTCCTCTTTTATATCGTCGGTATAGTCGTACGGGTCAAACGTTGTCAGATTTTCGCTTTTCATAAAAAAGCCGACGGTCATGCTCTGATTTATAAGCCTTGCAACCTCGTACGTATCGAGCGGAGTTACGATAACACAGCAGTTGTTCACGGCGGCAAGGTTGCGAATGGATTTTGAAACGGGCGCGCCGAGACAAATGACGATACATCCAGCCTCCATCTCGATTGCGCTCAACTGCGACTCATACCTGTTGCCGAGAATAACCATATCGTTCGGCTTTATATAATGCTCCATAACATCGGGGTTTGCGGCGGCGATTATAACCTTACCCGAATTAAAATCCGCGTTTTCGTCGCCGACAATCATCTCGCCGTCGAGCGTTTCTATAATATTCTTATAAGGTGTATGCCCTGCGGAAAGTATGGAGCTGTCCTGCCGTCTCATCATGGATGTGGCTATGTCCTGAATCGTTATTATGCCCTCTAATTTATTATCCCCGGAAACTATCGGGAGCGTTACCGCGTTGATTTCGTCCATAAGCTCCCACGCTTTTTTTAAAGAAAGACCGCTGTCAACGCCCGGAACCTTCCGTATCTCCATATCCTTTACACGGGTGCCTATATTATTAAGATAAACGGGGATATCCGCAGAGAATCTGTTTAAAACATATTCAGTCTCTGCGTTTATCTGTCCCGCGCGCGTCGCAACGTATGAATTGCCGTCCCCGAGCGCGTTTTTAAGCCGGGAATACGCTATCGCGGAGCAAATCGAATCCGTATCGGGATTTCTGTGTCCTACAACGTAAACCGTTCTTTTATCTGCCATAACATCGCCTCCTGATTGTACTCTGTATTATGATAAAAGTATATCACAGCTATAAATAATTGTAAACAAAAATCTAACTCATTGACTTTGCGGATTAAAGGTATATAATTATTAGGATATATAAATTTTGGAGAGAAATAAAATGGAAAAGAAAAAAATCAATTTTGCGGGACCCTTGTGTCTTTTGCTCGCGGCGGTAATATGGGGAATATCGTTCGTCGCACAGAGCGAGGGCGCAAGCGTCGGAGACTTTACGTTTATAGGAATAAGGAGCCTGCTTGCGAGCGCGTCGATTTTCGTATACATACTGATAAGCTCCGCGTTCTCAAAAAAGAAAAATACGGCTGAACCGAAAATGCGGGAGAATAAAAAAGTCCTTTGGATATGCGGTACGGTCTGCGGTCTTGCGCTGTGCGCGGCTACGAATTTACAGCAGATAGGCATACGTCTCCTGCCTGAGGGGACAAGCGTGGGCAAGGCGGGCTTTCTCACGGCTCTTTACATAGTTCTCGTGCCGATACTCGGCATTTTTCTGAAAAAGCGTATTTCTCCGCTTGTATGGGGCGCAGTCGCGATTGCCGTATGCGGACTGTATCTTATCGCAATTCCGAAGGGCTCGTCGCTCGGAGGAATTACGTCCGCCGACATTCTTCTTATCGCCTGCGCGCTTTGCTTTGCGGTTCATATTACGCTATGCGACCTTTTCGCACCGAAAGCGGATCCCGTTAAGATTTCCTGCATACAGTTTCTCGTGTGCGGAGTCATTTCATGCATATTCATGTTTATATTCGAGGATTTCAATATTCATAAAATTTTGAAAATGAGCATCCCGATTCTCTATTCGGGCGTGCTTTCCGGAGGCGTGGCGTTTACGCTTCAGATAATCGGACAGAGATTCACGCCTCCCGCGCTTGCCGCCATGCTGATGAGTCTCGAATCCACATTTTCCGTAATCGCGGACTGGATAATCAGAGGAAACAAGATGTCTGCACGCGAGCTTATCGGCTGTGCCGTCATGTTCTCGGCGATAATTCTCGCCCAGCTCCCCGTCTCAGCAAAGAAAAAAGACAAAGCTTAATTTTTATCACAGAAAAAAGACAAATAGTATAATTATGACTCTTGAATAATTTATAAAAAAAGCTTATACTGTTTATAAATTATTATAAGGAGTTCACAAAATGAAAAGAATTTTCGTCATTCTCCTATCTATTCTTATTGCATTTTCATGCATGAGTACAGCATACGCGGTAAAGCCCGACGAAAACGACATTTCGGATTACCCCGTTATTCTCGTTCCGGGTTACAGCTCGTCTCCCCTGTTTTTAACCAAAGACGACGGAACCGTCGAACAGGTTTGGGGCGTCGACATGGACGAAATCAAAAATCAGGTTCTCACCCATATCGCGGAGCTCGGTCTCGGACTCGGTGCGCTCGGAGCCGGCGAGGCTAAATATATCGGCGAAACCGTTGGAAAAGCGGCGGTCGAGATGTACGGCGTTCTTGCGTACAATCCCGACGGTACGAGTGTTAACAATATATCAACACGCTTTCAGTCGGCAAAGGAATGCAACTGGGCGGCTCTTGCCGAAGCGTACCCCGACGGCGAATTCAGACCCGAAAAAGAGGTTATGGCTGAGGTCGCAGATTATGTCGGCGAGGAGAACATTTACGTATTCTTTACCGATTTCAGACAGTTTGTCTCCGACTGTGCGTCAGACCTCGACAGGCTTATACAGAGCGTTAAGGAATACACAGGCAAGGATAAGGTTAATCTTATTTCGATAAGCCACGGCGGACAGGTAACGGGAACTTACCTCTCTCTTTACGGACATAAAAACGACGTAAACAACGCGGTAATGATAGTGCCTGCCCTCGGCGGAGCGGGATTTGCATACGACGCAGTTTCCGAAACCGCGATCCTCGACGAGGTTACGCTCTTAAAATTCATTGAACACGGAATGATGTCCGAGGAGGACTACAACTGGCTCGTAAGAGCGAACGAACTCGGCTTCCTTGACGACATAATCGACTATCTTATCCCCTATGCAAAGCAGATAATGGGTTACTGGGGCAGTATATGGGACTTCGTTCCGACAGATAAGCTTGACGGCTGTTTTGACCTGCTCGACAAAAACGAGAGCGCGCCGTTAATCGAAAAAACCGCGGCGTTCCACGAAAACGTAATGGCTCATTATTCGCAAGCGTTTAAAAAGTGCCGGGAACTCGGCATGAACGTATCTGTTATCGCAGGTACGGGAACTAACATTGTAACGGGTCTTGACGAAAATTCGGACGCTATCATAACGACCGAGGCTTCCACGGGTGCAAAATGTGCGCCTATGGGCAAACGTTTTTCCGACGGTTACGTATCAACCGGAAGCGTCTGCACCGACAGAACGCACAACCATGTCTCCCCCTCTATGGAGGTTGACGCATCGTATGCATATCTCCCCGAAAACACATGGTTCATCGACGGACTTTATCACGGTATGGAGATAAAGGATACGTACACAACCGATTTATTTTTAAAACTCCTTATTCCGAATGACGTTATCGACGTACATTCCGATCCTGCGTTCCCGCAGTTCAGAGCGTCCTCAAACCCCGCGTACGCCGTGTTCGGAACCTTCTCTGACAGCAGTGACGGCTATTTAAGTTCAAATGATACCGAGTATATCGTAACGAACGTTTCCGCAAAGTACCCCGTCAGAATAGTTAACATCTCAACCGACGGCATAGATCTCCTGTTTTCGGCAAAGACCTCAACCCTTTTACAGCCGGGCGAAAGCGCGGTTTATAAAGTAAAAGGAGAAATTCCCGGGGTTTCGCTTGTCAGATGCGCGGTTACAATATCATATATTTTAGAGGGAAGCGTAACGCCCGTGGGCGAGCGAGTTCTTGACTACACGATAATGAACGGTGAAAATGTCAAATACGACGAGGATAACCCCTACTGCGATGTTGATTACACACAGGCGATAAGAGACATTATTCCGTCACGGACCGCCGATATTCTCGAAAAACTCGGACTTCTCGATTTTGTAAACATGTTTTACAATTTCGTCCGCCAGTTAGCAACGATACTCAAAAACCTAATAATGATGTTTAAATAAAGCATGAATAAATCCCGCTTGTTTCAAACAGGCGGGATTATTATTTTAAATTTAAAGATAATCCTCCGGATTATCCACCGATTCCGGAACGTCGGGTTCGTTGTCGGAATTCACTTTTGACGACATAATCAGCGAAAGGATGATAAAGACAATAACCGCGGCCGGGAAAACGTATTTAAGACTCACAATAAGCATTGCAAACGCGTGCGAAACACAGCCGAGCATTTTCATTCTTGTATAATTAAGCGGGCTGTCAATCCATTTGCCTATCGAAAACGGGTCGGTACCGTCGGTATTTTCCACCCTGTACACGACAGCAGATGTCAGGAATTTATTATCGTCACCGGTATTCTTATTGAGAATACAGATATACACTTCGTCGTCATCGCCGGACTCTGTAAACAAAAATGCAAGAGCCGGATAAAAGCCCGAAGCCGTACAATCGGTCTCGGTTATTTTGTAATACTGAAGCTTTCCGCCTTTTGTTCTGTCGGTCATGAGAGCTTTCGCCTCGTCCGCCTCAATCGGATAAAAAGACGAATTTTTTATAAAGTCGGTCATTTCGACGCATTTTTCGTCAGTGCTTTTCTTAATTAAGTAAAACTCGCCCGTCGTAAACATTACGGAATACGGTGACTTCTCCTCATGAAAAAAGCATTTAACCTCATTGACGCGGAAAACCGATATTACAAAACAAACTGCATATACAATCAGCAGTATAACAAAAAAGAATAATATAAAATTAGAGAATAGATGTCTTTTTTCTTTCATATTACACCCTTATAATATAATCGCTCTTTCGCTCCTTTGCGGGATTTATTCCGCCCTCGTCCGCGAAGCCTAAAATACAGTTGCCGATACCCTCGTAATTTTCGCCGAGTCCCCATTTTTTCATAAGAGCCCTGCCCTTTTCGGTATTGAAAACCTCGCGCGCTCTGTATATATAGCACGAATCAACGCCGACCGCATGAGCGGCATTGAGAAGATTGCCCATTACGAGAACTCCGTCGTCATAGTAGGTTCTAATATTCTTATCGGCAAATACGATTATAACCGTCGGCGCACCGTAAAACGGATCCGCGTCGGGATTACCCATAACCTCTGCGTTAAGACCCGATACGTATTTGATATCGTCTTTATTCTGCAAAACGACCATTTTCGGCGACTGTCTGCCCATACCCGTCGGGGCGTAGGTTCCGCATTCGAGAATTTCGTTAAGCTGTTCGTCGGTTATCTGCCTGTCAAGATATTTTCGGCAGCTTCTTCTCGTTTTAAGGTCATTTAAGGTTTCTTTACTCATAATAAACACATCCTTATATGTATTTATTTATATATTACCATATAATATATGACAATTTCAATAATGTGCAATAAAGAATTACGGCAAAAAAAATCCGTTTTTATAAATGGTGACGATTTTTGTTTTTATGTGTTGACAAACGCGAATTTCCGCGTTATAATTTAACCAAAATTTAAACACTGTGAAGCGGATCAGTAACCGATCCACTCCCCGTTCAGAGAAATGCCGGTACGGTGCAAGGCAAAGGGGCAGATTCGGTGAACTCGCCGCGGAGTGGCTGTCCTGAACATATATCCATAGGGACAGACGGATGCTCCCGTTACGAAGTCAGGAGGTGCAGGCCTCTAAAGTGCGCCCGGTCAAACGGACGAAAAAGAGTGGTACCGCGAAAGTGAATTTTATGCTTTCGTCTCTTTAGGACAGATTACCATGTCCGGGAGACGAAGGCTTTTTTTTATACAATAACACAGGAGGAGCCCCAAAGCTATGGAAAAGAAAATGATGTCAGGCGCTCAGATTATTATAGAAACTCTTATAGAACAGGGCGTAACCGACGTATTCGGTTATCCCGGCGGTCAGGTGCTTAACATTTACGACGAATTATACAAAAACAGAGACAGAATCAATCATATTCTTACCGCACACGAGCAGGGAGCCTCTCACGCCGCCGACGGTTATTCGAGAGTAACCGGAAAGGTCGGTGTTGTTATCGCAACGTCGGGTCCCGGAGCCACAAACCTTGTCACCGGAATAGCGACGGCAATACTCGATTCGATTCCCATGGTTGCAATAACGGGCAACGTTATGACAAATCAGATAGGCAGGGACAGCTTTCAGGAGATTAACATAACGGGCGTTACGCTTCCCATTACAAAGCATAACTACTTCGTATCCGACGTAAACGAGCTTGCCGACGTTTTAAGAGAGGCGTTCAGAATCGCAAAGTCGGGCAGACCCGGCCCCGTACTCGTCGACGTTCCCAAGGACGTGCAGACGGCGATGTGCGAATACGAGCCAAAGGGGGTCGTCGACTACTTCCCTCTCCCCAAAGCCGGAGAGACGGAAATTGAAGATGCCGTAAAGCTTATCAACGAATCAAAACGCCCCTACATATACCTCGGCGGCGGCGCCGCGGGCAAGGGCATGACGAAAGAGATTATGGCGTTTGCGGAAAAAATCGACGCGTATATCGGATGCTCGTTCATGGGACTGTCCGCAATGCCCAATTCATACCCGAGATTCCTCGGTATGCAGGGAATGCACGGCAGATACGCTTCGTCCATGGCTAATAAAAACGCGGATCTTATAATCGGAATAGGCGTCAGATTTTCCGACAGAGCTACAGGCAACGCTGCAAAGTTTGCAAAGAATACAAAGATAGTTCAGATAGACGTTGACAATTCGGAAATCAATAAAAACGTAATCGTCGACGTGGGCGTTGTCGGTGATATCGTTGATTCCTTTGCAAGAATCGCAGAAAAATGTCAGACGAATTCACACCCCGAATGGAATACGCTCGTAAATTCTTTGAAAGATAAGCAAAATGAATTCAGCGAAAAGAACGAAGCCGCCGCGCCCGGCAAGCTTCATCCGAGAGCATTATTCAGAGTTATAAATAAGATAAAAGACAAAGACACCTGCATAACCACCGACGTCGGTCAGCACCAGATGTGGGCGGCGCAGTACACGAATTTCGAAAAGAAAAGAACGTTCGCGTCCTCCGGCGGTCTCGGTACAATGGGCTACGGTCTCGGAGCCTCGATAGGAGCAGCCGTCGCCACGGGGAACAAAGTAGTTCTTATAACCGGCGACGGAAGCTTCGGAATGAATTTAAACGAGCTTGCGACAGCAGTAACATACGACCTGCCGATTGTAATTGTTTTAATTAATAACGGCGTGCTCGGCATGGTCAGACAATGGCAGACGCTATTCTTCGGCAAACGGTATTCCAACACCGTGCTTGAGAGAAAGACGGATTTCGTAAAGCTCGCAGAGGCGTTCGGAGCAAGGGCAAAGAGAGTTTTCGACATAGACTCGTTCGAGTCGGCGTTTAAAGAGGCTATGGAATCGGGACATCCGTATGTTATAGATACGGTCATCGATATGGACGAAATGGTTCTGCCGATGCTTCCGCCCGGAGGATCAATAGACGACATCATAACGACAATCGGCAGTGACAAGGAGGAGAAATGATGGATAACAAGAATAACAGAATAGTCATTTCAGCCCTCGTTGAAAATAAATACGGCGTACTGACAAGAGTCGCGGGCATGTTCACAAGGAAGGGCTTCAACATTGACTCCCTGACCGTCGGCGAGACTGAGGACCCCAACTTTTCGAGAATGACGATAGTCATTACGGGCGGAGAATTCATACGCGAGCAGATGGTTAAACAGCTTGCAAAGCTCTTTAACGTCAAGGGTATAAAAACATATGAGGACGGCACGACCGTCGAGCGCGAGCTCTGCCTTATAAAAGTTAAGAACACCCCCGAAAACCGTTCGGAAATCACGGCGGCGGCGGAGATATACAGAGCAAAGATCGTCGACTACACGACGGACGTTATGACTGTCGAAATCACCGGCGAGCCGTCGAAGATAAACGCTTTTATTGAAATAGCGAAGCCCTTGGGCATACTTGAAACGTGCAGAACGGGCGTTGTGGCTATCGAAAGAGGCCGTAACACCATGACTAAAATTATAAAATAATAAAATCCGAAAGGAGCAAATCAAAATGCAGAAAATCTATTATCAGCAGGACTGCAATCTTGCAAAACTCAACGGAAAGACCGTAGCTATCATCGGTTACGGCTCACAGGGACACGCTCACGCGCTCAACCTTCACGATTCGGGAGTTGACGTTATCGTAGGACTCTACGAGGGAAGCAAGAGCTGGAAAAAGGCGGAGGACGCCGGACTTAAAGTCATGACAAGCGCAGACGCGGCAAAGAATGCAGACATCATCATGATTCTTATAAACGACGAAAAGCAGGCTCAGCTTTACAAAGAGAGCATCGAGCCGAACCTCACCGAGGGCAAGACTCTTGCGTTCGCTCACGGCTTCAACATTCATTTCGGATGCATTAAGCCCCCCAAGAACGTTAATGTTATAATGATTGCCCCCAAAGGCCCCGGTCATACCGTAAGAAGCGAGTACCTTGCAGGCAAAGGCGTTCCCTGTCTTATCGCGGTAGAGCAGGACGCAACGGGCGACGCGCTTGAAATCGGACTTGCATACGCTTTAGGTATCGGCGGAGCGAGAGCGGGCGTTCTCGAGACAACGTTCAGAACCGAAACCGAAACCGACCTCTTCGGCGAGCAGGCAGTTCTGTGCGGCGGCGTATGTGCACTCATGCAGGCAGGCTTCGAAACTCTGTGCGAGGCGGGCTATGATCCGAGAAACGCATACTTCGAGTGCATCCATGAGATGAAGCTCATCGTTGACCTTATCTATCAGAGCGGTTTCGAGGGTATGAGATATTCAATCTCCAACACAGCCGAATACGGCGACTACATCACCGGACCGAAGATCATTACCGAAGAGACAAAGAAAACCATGAAGAAAATTCTTTCCGACATTCAGGACGGTACGTTTGCAAAGGACTTCCTGCTCGACATGTCGCCCGCAGGCGCGCAGGTTCATTTCAACGCAATGAGAAAGCTCGCCGCAGAGCATCCCGCAGAGAAGGTCGGCAGAGAGATCCGCAAGCTTTACAGCTGGAGCGACGAGGACAAGCTTATCAACAACTGATTTCAATACGCAGCGACAGGAGTGTAAACGATGATAAAGGACACGATAGTAAACGGATTTCAGAACGCGCCTCACAGATCACTGTATCACGCGCTCGGACTTACGAAAGAAGAGCAGTCAAGACCTCTTATAGGTATCGTAAGCTCGTATAATGAAATAGTTCCGGGACACATGAACATTGATAAAATCGTCGAGGCTGTAAAGCTCGGCGTTGCAATGGCGGGCGGAACGCCTGTCGTGTTCCCTGCCATCGCCGTGTGCGACGGTATCGCAATGGGTCATACGGGAATGAAATATTCTCTTATAACCCGCGATATCATCGCCGACTCCACCGAGGCTATGACTCTGGCTCACGGCTTCGACGGACTTGTAATGGTTCCGAACTGCGACAAGAACGTCCCCGGTCTGCTCATGGCGGCGGCGAGGGTAAACATTCCGACAATATTCGTAAGCGGAGGCCCCATGCTTGCAGGACGCGTTCACGGGAAGAAAACGAGTCTTTCAAGCATGTTTGAGGCTGTAGGAGCTTACACATCGGGAAGAATAGATGAAAAGGAATTGACTCTCTGCGAGGAAAAAACATGTCCGACGTGCGGTTCCTGTTCGGGCATGTATACGGCGAATTCAATGAACTGCCTTACAGAGGTTCTCGGAATGGGACTTGGGGGCAACGGAACGATTCCCGCCGTTTACTCAAAGAGAATAGAGCTTGCAAAGCATGCGGGCATGCAGATAATGGAGCTTGTAAAAAGAGATATAAAGCCGTCGGATATCATGACCGAATCGGCTATAAAGAACGCTCTTACCGCCGATATGGCTCTGGGCTGCTCGACAAACAGCATGCTCCATCTGCCCGCGATTGCAAACGAATGCGGAGTAGAATTCAATCTCGATATGGCTAACGAAATCAGCGCAAAAACGCCGAATCTCTGTCATCTCGCCCCTGCGGGTCACACGTATATGGAGGATCTTAACGAGGCGGGCGGAGTCTACGCCGTATTAAAAGAGCTTACTAAATTAAATCTTATCGACACGACGGTCATGACATGTACGGGCAAAACGCTCGGCGAAAATATTGCCGGCGCCGAAATTCTCGACACCGAAACGATAAGAACCGTTGACAATCCGTATTCGCCGACCGGCGGTATAGCCGTATTAAGGGGAAATCTCGCGCCCGACGGATGTGTTGTTAAAAGAAGCGCGGTTGCGCCCGAAATGCTTAAACACGAAGGATCCGCAAAGGTTTTTGATTCCGAGGAGGAAGCTATTGCCGCCATATACGAGGGTCAAATCGTCAAGGGCGACGTTGTCGTTATCCGTTACGAGGGTCCCGCCGGCGGTCCCGGCATGAGAGAAATGCTCTCCCCCACCTCCGCGATTGCAGGTATGGGACTTGATAAGGACGTTGCGTTAATTACCGACGGCAGATTTTCGGGAGCCACGAGAGGCGCGGCGATAGGTCACGTTTCACCCGAAGCCGTAAGCGGAGGACTCATAGCCTACGTTAAAGACGGAGACTCAATTTCAATCGACATTCCGAATTATTCGATTAAGCTCAATGTTTCCGACGAGGAAATCGAGAGAAGAAAACAGTCTGTCGTTATTAAGAAAAAGACGGATATCAAGGGATGTCTTGCACGCTACGCGTCAATGGTAAGCTCCGCCGATAAGGGCGCGATAATCAACAAGAGATAATATCATGAATAAACAGGAATTGGATTTATTATTCTGTTCGCTCCCGGCAGTCAGCGTATTCCGCGCCGTCATCGAAAAGCCCGCGATGAAAACGCTGTGTAAATTTATATCGCATGACGATAAAGACATGTTCGGAAAAATGAAGCTGTACGGCGAGTTTGTAAATTCGCTGTCTCAATACGGTTTTTCATTTTCGGATTTTCTTAAAAAGTCAATATATGAGGACGAGAACGAATATGTAATAAGAACGGCGAATTCAAAAGAGATACCGCCGTGTCTTGAAAACAACGCAAAGAGAGAGCTTGACATTTTTTCGTCGCTTACATCTCTTACACCCGAAATTCTCTGCTCTTTTGCGCCGAAAGGCGTTTATATTCCGTCGTTTATCAACGAAGAAACGGATTTTAACAGGCAGTACGAATTGAGACTTAAGAACATTTCGAGTTACGGCTACGGCATTTTCTCGTCAGCCGTAATGTTCAGAGTCGAAAATAACGAGATAATCCCCGTTCACTCGGCGGATTCCATAGACGAGAGCGTTTTCGTCGGCTATGAGGAAGAGAGAAAGAAGGTCTACGACAATACACAGGCTCTCATCGAGGGCAGACCCGCCGCCAACACTCTCCTGTTCGGAGACGCCGGTACGGGTAAATCCTCGACCGTCAAGGCGTGCGTAAATCATTTTGCACCCAGGGGATTAAGGCTTATAGAATTAAGAAAAGACCAGCTTTTCTCATTATCGAAAATAATGGATTCGATAGCGGAAAATCCGCTTAAATTCATAATATTTATAGACGATCTTTCATTTAATAAAAACGACGACTGCTTCTCGATGCTCAAAGCGGCATTGGAGGGTTCGGCAAGCGCAAAGGCGGACAACGCCGTTATTTACGCGACGAGCAACAGACGTCATATCGTTAAGGAAAACTTTTCCGACAGAGAGGACGACAACGACATACATCATTCCGATACCGTTCAGGAGCTCATGTCGCTGTCCGACAGATTCGGACTTACGGTCTATTTTTCAAGACCGAACAAAGCTCTCTACCTTGATATAATTCACGCTCTTGCGCTGAGACACGGCATCACGCCGGACGCGGAGCTTGACAGAAAGGCAGAAAATTTTGCACTTGCAAAGGGCAGCCGTTCGCCGAGAGCGGCGGAACAGTTTATAAACAGCGTAATATAACCCGGAGGTTAATATAATGGTAAACACATCGAAATACGTTCGTCAGTTTTATCCCGTAAAGAATCCGCAGAGAAAATGGGCGGAGAAAACATATATCGACCGTGCGCCGAAATGGTGTTCGGTTGATTTGAGAGACGGCAATCAGTCGCTTATCATCCCCATGAGCCTTGAAGAAAAGCTCGAATTCTTTAACCTCCTTGTAAAAGTCGGTTTTAAGGAAATTGAAGTAGGCTTCCCTGCCGCTTCCGAGACGGAGTACGCTTTTTTAAGAGCTCTTATCGAGAAAAATATGATTCCCGACGACGTTACCGTTCAGGTTCTTACTCAGAGCCGTGAACACATTATCAAAAAGACGTTCGCCGCGCTCGAGGGATGCAAAAACGCTATAGTTCATCTTTACAATTCAACCTCGTTTGCCCAGAGACAGCAGGTTTTCAGAAAATCAAAGGAAGAAATAATTAAAATAGCTGTCGACGGCGCAAAGCTGTTTAAGCAAATTGCAGACGAGGAGGGCGTTGATTACAGATACGAATATTCGCCCGAATCCTTCACCGGTACGGAGCCGGAATTTGCACTCGAAATATGCAACGCGGTACTCGATATATGGAAGCCGACGCCGGACAAAAAAGCAGTAATCAATCTCCCCGTAACCGTCGAGCTTTCCACGCCGAACGTTTACGCGGATCAGATAGAATATATGTGCGATAACTTAAAATACCGCGACAGCGTAGAGGTTTCGCTTCACCCGCATAACGACAGAGGATGCGCCGTAGCCGATTCCGAATTAGGACTTCTCGCCGGCGCGGACAGAATCGAGGGTACGCTGTTCGGAAACGGTGAGCGTACCGGCAACGTCGACATTATAACTCTTGCGCTTAACATGTATGCACAGGGCGTTGAGCCGGGACTCGACTTTACGCACATGCCCGAAATCGTAAGCCTTTACGAGAGAGTTACGAGAATGTCGGTATACGACCGTCAGCCGTACGCGGGCAAGCTTGTTTTCGCTGCGTTCTCCGGTTCTCACCAGGACGCTATCGCAAAGGGCATGAAGTGGCATGAGGAAAATAACGCCTCGACGTGGACGGTTCCCTACCTGCCCATCGACCCGGACGACGTCGGCAGAGAATACGAAACCGACGTTATCCGTATTAATTCGCAGTCGGGCAAGGGCGGTATCGGCTACATGCTCGAGCATAACTTCGGCTATCAGCTTCCTGCCAAGATGAAAGAGGACGTCGGATATACTATTAAAAATGTTTCCGATGTACGCCACGCAGAGCTTTCGCCCGACGAGGTACTCTCAATATTTACAAAGACATACGTGGATATAAACACGCCCGTAGAGCTTATAGATTATCACTTTAAACGAGGAGACGAGATCACCGCCGACGTCACCGTTAAGATTGACGGTGAGGAAAAGAAGATTACGGCAAAGGGCAACGGCCGTCTCGACGCGATAAGCAACGCGATAAAGCAGCAGCTCGGAATCTTCTACTCCGACCTCACATATGAGGAGCACGCGCTGACAAGAGGCTCAACGTCAAAGGCAATTTCGTACGTAAGCATTGCCGACGAAAAGGGAAATCACGTCTGGGGCGCGGGAATAAACGACGATATTATCGCCTCGTCAATACAGGCGCTTTTCTCCGCAGTCAACAGACTTAAATCAAAGTGAGGTAACGTAAAATGGGAATGACATTAACTCAAAAAATATTAGCCTCTCACGCAGGGCTTGACTCAGTAAAGCCCGGTCAGTTAATAAACGCCAAGCTTGACCTTGTACTCGGCAACGACATCACGACCCCGGTTGCGATTAACGAGCTTAACAAGAACGAAATTTCGTCCGTATTCGATAAGGACAGAATCGCAATCGTCCTCGACCACTTTGTCCCCAATAAGGATATCAAGGCGGCGGAGCAGTCCAAGCAGTGCAGAGAGTTTGCATGCTCGCACTGTATCAGCCACTTTTACGACGTGGGAAAAATGGGCATAGAACATGCGCTTCTCCCCGAACAGGGCGTAGTCACCGCAGGCGACTGCATTATCGGCGCGGACAGCCACACTTGCACCTACGGCGCGCTCGGTGCGTTCTCCACGGGCGTCGGAAGCACCGACATGGCAGCCGGCATGGCTACGGGACAGGCATGGTTCAAGGTTCCGTCGGCTATTAAATTCGAGCTTAAAAATTCGCTTAACAAGAACTGCTCCGGCAAGGACGTTATTCTTACGATAATCGGAATGATAGGCGTTGACGGCGCGCTTTATAAATCAATGGAATTCACCGGCGAGGGCGTAAAGAGTCTTTCTATGGACGACAGGCTTTGTATATGCAACATGGCGATTGAAGCCGGAGCAAAGAACGGAATTTTCCCCGTAGATCAGACGACTCTTAACTATCTTAAAGACAGAAGCGAGAGACAGCCCGTTATATTCGAGGCGGACGCGGACGCGGAATATGAAAAGGTTATCGAAATTGACCTTAGCAAGATAGTTCCCACCGTAAGCTGTCCCCACCTGCCCGAAAACACGCACCCCGCAGACGAGCTCGAGGATATCAAAATCGACCAGGTCGTTATCGGCAGCTGTACGAACGGCAGAATGGAGGACATGGAGACCGCGTACAGAATTTTAAAGGGTAAAAAGGTTGCGGACGGTGTACGCTGTATCATCATTCCCGCGACTATGAATATAATGAGAGAATGCTCCGAGCGCGGTTACATCACGGCGTTTATCGACGCGGGCGCGGTAGTTTCCACTCCGACATGCGGTCCGTGCTTAGGCGGATATATGGGTATACTCGCCAAGGGTGAACGCTGTATTTCAACAACGAACCGCAATTTCGTCGGCAGAATGGGTCACGTCGAGAGCGAGGTTTACCTTGCCTCCCCCGCAACGGCGGCAGCGAGCGCGCTTACAGGTCACATCACCTGCCCTAAGGAGGACTGAACATGAATACAAAAGGAAAAGTTTTCAAATACCCCGACAACGTCGACACGGACGTAATAATTCCCGCGCGTTATCTTAATACCTCCGACGCAAAGGAGCTTACAAAGCACTGCATGGAGGATATCGACCCCGAATTCATTAACAATGTAAAAAAAGGCGACGTTATGGTTGCGGGCTGGAACTTCGGATGCGGTTCATCGAGAGAGCATGCCCCGTTAGTCATTAAAACGGCGGGAACGGGCTGCGTTATCGCAAAAAGCTTTGCGCGTATTTTCTACCGCAATTCGATTAATATAGGACTTCCGATTCTCGAATGTCCCGAAGCCGCCGACGCAATCAACGCGGGCGACGAAGTCGAGGTAAATTTCGACACGGGCGTTATAACCGACATAACAACGTCAAAAACGTTTCAGGCTCAGCCGTTCCCCGAATTTATTCAGAATATAATATCAAAAGGCGGACTTTTAGCTTCGTTAAAGGAGGATAAATAATATGGAAAAGAATATTGTCGTTCTTCCCGGCGACGGAATAGGTCCCGAAATAGTCGCGCAGGCTGTCAAGGTTCTTGACAAAATCGCGGAGAAATACTCTCATAAATTCAACTACGAATACGTCGACATCGGAGGCTGTTCCATTGACAAATACGGCGTGCCGATTACCGACGAAAATATGGATAAATGCAAAAAATCCGACTCCGTTCTTTTAGGTGCTGTCGGAGGTCCCAAATGGGATTCATGCCCGGCATCGATTCGCCCCGAAAAGGCTCTGCTTGCCGTCAGAAAAGAACTGGGACTTTTCGCAAATTTAAGACCGACAAAGCTTTTCAAACAGCTTGCAAGCTCCTCGCCTCTTAAAGAGGAGATTGTCGGCGGCGGTATAGATTTGCTCATTGTCCGCGAGCTTACCGGCGGAGTTTACTTCGGCGAGCATAAGACCGAGGAAGTAAACGGCGAAAAACAGGCGGTTGACATCATGCCCTACTCGGAGCATGAAATCGAGCGTATCGGCAGAGTCGCATTCGAAACGGCTATGAAGAGAAACAAACGCCTTGCCTCCGTCGACAAAGCGAACGTTCTCGACACGTCGAGACTTTGGAGAGCGACAATGCACAGATTAAGCGAGGAATACCCCGAGGTCGAATTCTCCGATATTCTTGTCGACAACACGGCTATGCAGCTTATAAAAAATCCGTCGCAGTTCGACGTTCTCATAACGGAAAACATGTTCGGTGACATTCTCTCGGACGAGGCTTCAATGCTCACCGGCTCTATCGGAATGATGCCGTCTGCGTCGCTTTCGTCGTCGACTCTCGGCATGTATGAGCCGATTCACGGTTCCGCTCCCGACATCGCGGGACTTGATATTGCAAACCCCATAGGCACGGTTCTCTCCGCAGCCATGATGTTGAGATATTCGTTCTCAATGGCGAAAGAAGCCGACGATATCGAAAACGCGGTTGATAAGGTACTCGATATGAAGTACCGCACCGGCGATATCATGCAGGACGGCTGCGAAAAAGTCTCCTGCTCAAAAATGGGCGAGCTTATCGCGGAGAATATATAATTATCTTTTTGATGTCTCCTTTTATTCGGTATAGATGCAAAGCAAGGCGGCAACGGTTTTACCGTTGCCGCTTTGCTTTAAATATCTGAATATTGTTTAACTTAATACACTTTTCCGTTAAATAATGATTTAAAAAAGTTAACAATTTTATTAATAAGATTATTAATGCTGTTTATAATATCTGTCAGTCTGTCACTGAATGAAAGCTTAACTTTAATTCCGCAGCGGTCACACAGATTATCATAGTCATCATCAATATGACCTTTTGCTTTTATTTCATATCCTTTTTCTACCAGTTGTTCGCATTCTTTGCAGTATTTATCCCCCGAATATCCGTTATCTGTACATGTCGCTGTCTTAATATTCATATTCGACAAATCGGTATGTTTACATAAATCAATACTGACAAATTTTATCCCGTTATTTTTTGCGTATTCTTCTGCTTCCGAACCGCTGAATCCTATAATCTTTTTTAATGAATAACAACCGCTGAAAGCCTCATCCGCAATTGTATCAACGCTACTCGGGATTACGACTTTTTTTAACCCTGTACATTCGAGAAATGCATAACTTTCTATTTCATTTACGCTGTCCGGAATTATTATATCATTAAGATTATAGCATTGATTAAATGCCGCCCCACCTATTTTCTTAACTCCGTCCGGGATTCTGTATACACCGTCTCTTCCGTACGGATATATCAACAATGTATCCATATTTTTATCGAACAACACACCGTCGACATCTTTATAGTTGTGATTTTCCTTAGATACTGTTATTTCTTGAAGACTGTAACATCTTGTAAGAAAGTCATCTCTTATTTTTTCTACGCTTTTAGGAATTGTAATGCTTTTTAATTTTGCACAATCACTAAGCATTACGCCGCTGATATAAGTTAGATTATTAGGTAATCGTATACTTGTCAAACTGCTGCAATTATAAAACGCACAAGCGCCAATGGATATTACACTATCGGGAATTTCTATATTGACAAGACTGTCACAATCATAAAATGCAGCATTACCTATACTTCTAACGCCGTTCGGAATTTTAACACTGACAATATCTCTGTGACAATCAAATGCATGAGCCCCTATTTCCGTAACTATTTTTTTATCAATCTCATAAGGGATTGTAACATCTGTATCATTACCTTTATAGTACGTTATCGATACAGTACCGTCGTCAAGTACTGTATACTCATAATCCCCGCTTGTTTCTGCTCCGACCGAGAAAGTCAGTCCTGCGAAACAGGACAAAACCATAATCACGGACAAAATTATAGATATTGTCCGCCGCTCAAATGCTTTCATAAAACAACCTCCGTAAATTTACTTTTACAACATAATCCGTATTATGTTGTAATATTACGGAAATAAAAAAATAAAATCCGCTCTGTATTACACAAAAACAGGACAGAAGAATAAAGCCTTTTTTCTTAATTTTGAAAAAAGGCTTATTTGCGTTACATTCTTTTAATTACAGAATGTTTTTTACTTGCATTTTTTATAAATTTACGTTATAATTAGAGCGCAACGGCAAAATATTACACACATGCCGTTTTATAATAACAACATAATACGGATTATGTCGTCAAGATTTTGACGGCGTTTTTTATTGCATTTTTATAATATCAGCTTCATTTTTTCAATCAATCTTCTATGTTCCGCGCCGGTGGAGATTATATATATTCTCGTTGTATCTATAC
>UQQT01000016.1 GCA_900543395.1 uncultured Oscillospiraceae bacterium
AAGCGGAAAGAGGGTGGATATAAACCTTATGAGTTCGACTCTCTTTTGCTATAGAATAAAAATATCATTTTGGAGGTTTAGATTATGCCAAAGTACAATCTTAAACGGCTTGAAAAATCGAGGAGTCGACGATATTTTGATTGTCTGTATAGACGGATTAACGGGCTTTTCCGAAGCAATCGCCGCCGTCTGTCCGAAAACTGAAATACAGCAACATAATTTGCATCAATTATTATTTTCGGTAAAATTCAATCCTGACAAATCTATTTCATATTTTAAAATATTGGGTAATTCCGACTGTTTTATAAACATTACGAGATACCATGGCAGATAGATGACACCGGCTTCCTTGCAAATATTGCTCCTGCAAAGGACATAACAGTTTAAGGTTTCGCAATAAAATATGAGTGTACCAAAAAGCGGACCACAAATGTCTGATAACCAAATTTGATTGACCAAACAGCAAGAGAATGGTATTATTAAATAAAAAAGGCAAGGAAAAAAGATGAAAGAACAATTTATAAATCGTTATCCATTATCCAAAACTTTAAGATTCTCCTTAATTCCCGTTGGAGAAACAGAAAATAATTTTAATAAAAATCTTTTGCTTGCAAAGGATAAACAACGAGCAGAAAATTACGAAAAGGTCAAAGGCTATATTGATCGCTTTCACAAAGAATATATTGAATCCGTGTTGAGCAAAGCAAGAATTGAAAAGGTTGATGAATATGCGGATTTATATTGGAAAAGCAACAAGGATGATTCTAACGCAAAGGCTATGAAATCATTAGAAAATGATATGAGAAAGCAAATATCAAAACAGCTCAAATCAAATGATCGCTATAAAAGACTGTTTGGAAAAGAACTTATATGTGAAGATTTACCGGCTTTTTTAACGGATGAAGATGAGAGAGAAACAGTTGAGTGCTTTAGAAGCTTTACAACATATTTCAAAGGCTTTAATACCAATCGGGAAAATATGTATTCAAGCGATGAAAAATCAACTGCAATAGCTTATCGTTGCATAAATGACAATCTTCCTCGCTTTTTGGATAATGTAAAAAGATTTCAAAAAGTATTCAATAATCTTTCTTATGAAACTATCACAAAGCTGAACACAGATTTATATAATATATTCGGCAGAAATATTGAAGATATTTTTTCTGTTGATTATTTTGAATTTGTTTTAGCTCAATCGGGCATTGATATTTATAATTCTATGATTGGCGGATATGCTTGCTCTGACAAAACTAAAATCCAAGGTCTAAATGAATGCATAAATCTTTATAACCAGCAGGATGCAAAAAACGAAAAATCAAAAAGATTGCCATTGATGAAGCCTTTATATAAGCAAATCTTGAGCGAAAAGGACAGCGTGTCGTTCATTCCCGAGAAATTCAATTCGGATAACGAAGTGTTGCTTGCGATTGAAGATTATTATAACAGCCACATTGGTGATATTGATTTGCTGACAGAGCTTTTGAAATCATTAAACACTTATAATGCCGATGGAATATTTGTAAAATCAGGTGTGTCCATTACTGACATTTCAAACGGTGCATTTAACTCTTGGAATGTATTACGCTCAGCCTGGAACGAGAAATACGAGGCATTGCATCCCGTAACAAGCAAAACAGAAATTGATAAATATATTGAAAAACGAGATAAGGTATATAAAGCAATAAAAAGCTTTTCTCTTTTTGAACTTCAAAACTTTGGCAACGAAAACGGCAACGAAATAACCGATTGGTATATTTCCTCAATCAGTGAATGTAACAGCAAAATAAAAGAAACTTATTCGCAGGCACAGGAATTGCTGAAATCCGATTATGAAAAAAACTACGATAAAAGGCTTTATAAAAATGAAAAAGCAACAGAGTCAGTTAAAAACCTGCTTGACGCAATAAAGGATTTTCAGCATCTTGCAAAACCGTTAAACGGCACAGGCAAAGAAGAAAACAAGGATGAACTTTTTTACGGCAAATTCACTTCGTATTATGACTCAATAGCAGATATTGACAGGCTTTTCGATAAGGTTAGAAACTATATTACCCAAAAGCCTTATTCCAAAGATAAAATTAAATTGAACTTTGACAATCCCACTTTCTTAAACGGTTGGGCATTAGGAAACGAATCTGCAAATTCTGCACAATTGCTTAGAGATGGTGATAATTACTATCTTGCAATTATGGATAAAGAATTAAAAAACAATATACCCAAAAAATACAATTCACCAACCAACGAAGAAGATATGTTGCAAAAGATTATTTATCAAAAAGCTGCTGATTCATCAAAAGATATCCCAAATCTTCTTGTTATTGATGGAGTGACCGTAAAAAAGAACGGAAGAAAAGAAAAAACCGGAATACATGCAGGAGAAAATATCATATTGGAAAACCTTAGAAACACCTATCTTCCTGAAAACATAAATCGTATAAGAAAAGAAAAAACATTTTCAACATCAAGTGAAAATTTTTCAGAAGATGACTTATGCAAGTATATCCAATATTATATCTGCCGTGCACAAGAATTCTATTCTTCATATAACTTCACCTTTAAAAATGCCTCTGAATACAAAAACTACAAAGAGTTTTTAGATGATGTAAAATCACAGGCATATCAAATTAGCTATGATGATATTTCAAAAAAGCAAATTATGGAACTTGTAGACAACGGATATATCTATCTTTTCCAAATCTACAATAAAGACTTTTCAAATTACAGCAAAGGAACTCCTAATTTACATACTTTGTATTTCAAAATGCTTTTTGACGAGAGAAACTTATCAAATGTAGTATACCAGCTCAACTGCGAAGCCGAGATGTTCTACCGTGAAGCAAGTATAAATGACAAGGAGAAAATAACTCACAATGCCAATCAACCGATAAAAAACAAAAATCCTGATAACGAGAAAAAAGAAAGCGTTTTTGAGTATGACATCATTAAAGATAAAAGATTTACCAAAAGGCAATTTTCACTTCACGTGCCTATTACAATCAACTTTAAGGCACACGGTCAGAAACTTTTGAACTATGATGTTCGTAAGGCGATTAAATATAAAGATGATAATTATGTTATCGGCATTGACCGCGGCGAAAGAAACCTGATTTATATAAGCGTCATTAATTCAAACGGTGAAATAGTTGAGCAAATGTCGCTTAATGAAATAATCAGTGATAACGAACACAGAGTCGATTATCAAAAGCTTTTGGATACAAAGGAAAAGGAAAGAGATAAAGCAAGAAAAAACTGGACATCTGTCGAGAATATAAAGGAACTCAAAGAAGGCTATATCAGTCAGGTTGTTCACAAAATTTGTCAATTAGTCGTTAAATATGACGCTGTTATTGCTATGGAAGATTTGAACTTTGGCTTTAAGCGCGGCAGATTTCCTGTTGAAAAGCAAGTTTATCAAAAATTTGAAAACATGCTTATTTCAAAACTCAATTTGCTTATAGATAAAAAGGCGAACCCAACAGAAGACGGCGGACTTTTAAGAGCATATCAGCTTACGAAAAAGTTTGACGGTGTAAATAAGGCTAAGCAAAACGGCATTATTTTTTATGTTCCTGCGTGGGATACAAGTAAAATAGACCCGGTAACAGGTTTTGTTAATCTTTTGAAGCCAAAATACACAAGCGTGCCGGAAGCGAAAAAGTTATTCGAAACAATTGATGATATTAAATATAATGCAAATACCGATATGTTTGAGTTCTGCATTGATTATAGTAAATTCCCGAGATGCAATTCAGATTTCAAAAAATCCTGGACTGTTTGCACTAATTCAAGCAGGATTTTAACCTTCCGAAACAAAGAAAAGAATAATATGTGGGACAATAAGCAAATTGTTCTTACCGATGAATTCAAATCATTGTTTAACGAATTCGGCATTGATTATAAGGGGAAACTTAAGAATTCTATTTTAAGCATTTCCAATGCTGATTTTTACAAGCGATTGATAAAGCTTCTTTCATTAACACTTCAAATGAGAAACAGTATTACCGGCAGCACATTACCGGAAGATGACTACCTCATTTCGCCTGTTGCAAATGAAAACGGTGAGTTCTATGACAGTCGTAATTATAAAGGAACAAATGCCGCCTTGCCTTGCGATGCCGACGCCAACGGTGCATATAACATTGCAAGAAAAGCACTTTGGGCAATAAATGTGTTAAAAGACACTCCGGACGATATGCTTAATAAAACAAAACTTAGTATAACTAATGCCGAATGGCTTAAATACACGCAAAGATGAGCGAACAGCCTTTAGCTATATCTCAATTAAATGATTTTATCGTGCATTTATGAAAGAACTTCCTCCGGAAAAATTTCCGGTATTTGAAATAGGTGACCGAATTGATTATTATTAGTTATGATATAAGCAATGATAAAAAAGAGCAAGATTCAATAAATATATCAAAAAGTTTGGGCATATGCTCCGATATTCCGTATATGAAATTGATAACAGCGAACGGATCTTAAATAACATTGTTACAGATTTAGATAATAAATGGCTAAAACAATTTGACCAAACTGACAGTGTATATATTTTTAATCTCAGCAATTCCTGCAGAGTCGAAAAATACGGATATGCAAGAAATGAGGATACGGATTTGTTAATTGTAAAATAAAATTTGCAAACCTCAGTCTGAATATGATATAATTATAAATTGAAAGGGATTATTAGTCTATAAGCTTATATTTTTTATTGATGCTTAACAAATTGCCAAAGATAAATTTGTGAATTATAACAATCCAAGGGATTAATAATTCCTAATAATTTCTACTGTTGTAGATCAGACTTTGCGAATACGATATCAGATCAGATTAATAATCCCTAATAATTTCTACTGTTGTAGATGGCAGTATCGGCATTGCGAGCGGAATATGATTAATAATCCCTAATAATTTCTACTGTTGTAGATGAGAATGTGAGATTTTATCTTACTTTCTGGATTAATAATCCCTAATAATTTCTACTGTTGCAGATAAAATATCCGACGTTTATATACAGTTTTCTGATTTACATTACCTCGTCATTTTTGCAAAATATCTATTATTTCTTTAAACTCCTTTGTATTCTTAAATTCATCCGTCAAGGGGTACTTTTCTTCAAACAGATATTTCATTCTTTCCGCCGCACTGAACGGCGTGCCGAGCTTATATTTGTCGAATATTCTGCCCTTAAACAGCATAGAGTTCATCTCTGTATACCTGTCCGTTTCGTCGAACTTTACCGCAAGCTCGGCACACTTTTTTAAAAAGATGAGTGATAATTTTTCGTTTCCGTTTTGGAAATACAAATAGCCCATTGCTCCGTGATTGTAAATAACCTGAAGCCACTGTTCTCCGTAGTTTCCGTCATCGTAAATCATATTTTTGATATCTATGATTTTTCCGAGCATTGTAATTTTATAGTCAACAGTAAAGTTATCATCGTAACGGTAATAATGACTGACGATTGTGTCCGTTAATTTTATGCTTTCTTCAATAGCGTCCTGAATTTTGCCGTAGTAATCCGGATGATTTTTCGGGTAAAGACATGTCGCTGTAAACTCCTGTCCGTCTCTCATGTGAGGCATATCCTCAATCATTTTTTCGACATCGGAAAACGGGACAAGAGAATCATCCGACTTTGAGAGTTCGGAGTAAAAAATAATTATGTGTCTTGCTGCGGAAATTCTAATCCTGTCGACATTGCAGTTCTTTTGAATATAATCATACAATGCTTTAATTTTTGCGCCGTTTTCTTTTAAATCGCCGAAATGAACCAGATATCCTAATTCCCGAAGCAAAACTCTGAAATCATTTGAAGAGATTTGCTTCATTTTTTTCAGCATTTCTTTTCTTGACTGTTCATTTGACAGACTGTCGTATTCTTTAATCAAAGATGACAGTTTCTCTTCGTTTCTTGCCTGATTAATTCCGAGCAGATCGTCAACGGATACGTCAAAAAAAGAAGCGATATCCGGCAGTACGGTAATGTCGGGATAGCCCTCTGCGCGTTCCCACTTGCTGACCGCCTGAAATGTCAAGCCGAGAAAGTCGGCAAGATTCTCCTGCGTTAAATCTCTTTCTTTTCTCAATTTTTTTAAGTTTTCGCCGAAATAAATGTTCATATACTCACCTCGAAAAATAATCAATAGCTATTGTGGTTTTATTATATATCAATATTTATCCCGAAACAATAATTTGATAGTTGAAAAGGATTCAACCGGAGGGGGAATATTTCAGCCTTTTGTGCTTTATCAAAGAAGAGAATAGATTGCAAAAAAATTAAAAAAAGATGCAAAACATAATAAATTGACGGCAAAAAATTAAAAAAACAATTTTTTCTCGTTGAATTTCTTAATAAAGCGGTGTATACTAATAATATAAGAGGTGAAATGTATGTTGATTGAATTTAAGTTCGGCAATTACAGATCGTTTAGAGATGAAGCTGTGCTTTCAATGGAAGCTATGGGGTTAGGTCGGCTGAAAAACAGTTTAATATCGTATGCTTCCCTGAAACTGATACCGTCCGCTGCGATATACGGAAAAAACGGAGGCGGAAAGAGCAATATTATTCGTGCATTTTGGTTAGCTGTACAGTTTATAAAAAATGCACAGCGAACTCAACATGAAAATGCTCAAATTCCGGTTAAGCCTTTTTTACTTAACGATTATTCAAAGGATGAACCCACCTTTTTTGAATTCACTTATGTGTTGGATGATGTGAAATATATATACGGATTTTCTGCAACGAAAGAAAAAATTTATTCTGAATATTTGTATCATGCCCCCAAAGGACAAAAAGCTACTGTGTTTATAAGAACAGAACAAGAGTTTTCCTTTACCGAAGATAAAACTAAAAGAAAAATGATAAGCGAAGCGGTTGCACCTAACCAATTGTTTTTTTCGGTTGCATGTACAATGAATGATACCGATTGCATGAGGGCAATGAAATGGTTTAGAGAGTATGTTTTCTTTTCAAGGGATTATACGGATATACCAAAGCAGCTGTTGGAGTATTCAAATGATAAAAATATGCTCTCCGCAATTTCCGAATATGCACAGGCTGCGGATCTCGGTATTGAAAAAATGGAATTTGAATTTAAAGACAAAGAAGTCAATGAGCCTGCAACTTCAAAAGATATTCCCGAAGGTTTAAGAAGTGCATTGATCTCATTTATGCAAAGTTTAAAAGAAAATTCAAATGTATCGGAGATTGGTCTGCAAAAAAGCGAAGTCAAAGCAATATCCTATCATAACGGAGTGAAAATGGACGGAAACAAGACATTGTTTACACTTGAATTGTCAGATGAATCTGACGGAACAAGAAAGCTTATGTCAATAGCCCCTGCTATTGAATCCGTATTAAATAAGGGAGGCATTGTACTTGCAGATGAACTTGAAAAAGAGCTTCATCCTATGCTTGTAAATTATATTGTTGCGAAGTTTCAAAGCAAAAATACAAATCCTAACGGAGCTCAGCTTATTTTTACAACTCACAATACAGAGCTTTTGAATATGGATATTTTAAGGAAAGATCAATTGTATTTTGTTGACAAAAACAGAAAAGACGGAACAAGCGAACTGTACGGTATCAGTGACTTTTCAACGAAAACGGCTGACAATATTCGCAAAGGGTATCTTGCCGGAAAATACGGCGCGACACCCGATATCGAAATCGAGGAGATAGAATAATGCCGAGAAAAACAAAAAAGTCAAAATCTCATATATACGTTTTTTGCGAGGGCGAAAGCGAGCAAGCCTATTCGGATTTTTTGAAAGAACGTTTTGAAGATGTCGCTGTCATTAAAAAGCCTAAAAGCACAGGATTGTTTGAATATGCAAAACAAAAATTCAAAAATGACGCAACGTATAAAAACAATGCGGAAATTACGGACGAAATATGGTTTTTTTATGATGTTGAAAAGAAAGATATAAATAAAATTGAATCGAGACAAAAAATTATAAATGAACTCAGGCGGTTGAGAAAAAAGCCGAATATACGAGTCAGACTTCTGATAACAACGGCGTGCATTGAATATTGGCTGATGCTTCACTATAAGTATTTTGCTCCTGCTATTGAGACCGAGTCGGATAAAATCAATATTTTGAAAAGCGTTATTGCAAAAGAGCCCGCCTATGAAAAAGGTGACAGAATTTCTACTGCCAAGATAGCGGAAAGATATAAAACTGCAAATGAAAATGCAAAAAGAGTTTTGAAAGAGCTTTTGCCCGACGGTTTGCCTTCTTTAGAAGATACAGATGAAAGAAACATTTGGCTTTCGAAAAGCAGTAAAACTTTTTCAACCGTGTTTGAAGCTATTGAGTACTTAGAAAATTTATAAAAATTCGGGAGATGATTTTACGGTTTACAAATATATTTATAAAACGCCCGACGGGTTTGATGATTTAATCATGAACAGCGACGGCGGGTTTTTAACGGGCTTATGGTTTTCCGGCTCCCGTGATTCGTCGAAGCACGTTGAAAACTGCGAAGAAAAAGAACTGCCTGTTTTTTGGGAAACCGCAAAATGGCTCGACATTTATTTCAGCGGTAAAAATCCCGATTTTACGCCGAAATACTTAATTGAGAATTTAACGCCTTTCAGAAAAGAAGTTATTGACATAATCAGCTCGATTCCGTTCGGCGAAACCTTAACATATAACGACATTGCGAAAATTATCGCCGAAAAAAGAGGGATTGAAAAGATGTCCGCGCAGGCGGTCGGGGGCGCGGTCGGCCGGAATCCGATTTGCATTATTGTCCCGTGTCACAGGGTCGTCGGCTCGAACGGGAGTCTGACGGGCTACGGCGGCGGAATAAAAAACAAAACCGCGCTTTTAAAGCTTGAAAATAACGACATGAGTAAATTTTTTGTTCCGGAAAAAGGAACGGCATTATAAAAAATACGGGTCTGTAAAACAGCTTTACAGACCCGTCGCTTTATTTTATATTGTTAAAATTAATTATCCTCTTCGATATATTCCTTATGCTCGCGCAGGAATTTTTTATCCTCCGGCTTTAAGTCAAGACCTATCGTTCCGCCCGGATTCATGAGGTAATCGGGGTCGAAGTAATCCTTGAGCGTGCGGATGATTCCGTATTCCTTTTCACCGAGATATCCCTCAAGCCACGGCGCAAACATCTTGCCGATGCCGTGGTGGTGGCTGATTGCCGCTCCGCTCTTCTGAATCGCGTCGAGAATTGTCGCATGATATGCTCTGAACTCCTCCTCGTCCTGCATCTTCGTCATGAATATGAAGTAGAGGTTTGCGCCTTGCGGATAGCAGTGTGACATGTGAGTCGTTACGATAGTATTCGGAAGCTTGTGGCAGACCTCGCGCACCTCGCGGTGAACGCGCGCCATGTTAGACCAGTTGACGGTACATTCGAGCGTATCGATCATGAATCCGAAATCCATAAGCGTGTCGCGGAGATACGGGTCGTTGAATCTGCCCTTTTCCCAGCCCTTGCAGACGTATCCGGTCATGGGGATACCGCCGTGCTTTACCGCTATTTTCATAATATTGCGCGCAACGTTCTTTGAAAATCCCTTTTCGCCGTCGGTGAAGCCTAAGAACAGACAGCGTTCGAAATCCTTGTAGCCGAGCTTGTTGAGCATGGGCTCGAGAGGCGTTTCGTCAACGTTGTAAAGATGAAGCATCAGCGACGTTTCTTCCGGGTCGGAGAGACGGAATACAGAGGAGAATCCGCACTCGCACTGCATCATCTCGCGCGCGGCTTTCATTGCGGTCGGCCAGTCTTTGAACATATACGAGAAGCGTTTTCTGTTCTCGGGCATCCAGCGGAATATTTTAAGAGTAACCTCTGTAAGAACGCCGAACGTGCCCTCGCTGCCCATCATTATCTGATTGATGTTCGGACCCGTAGCCTCTCTCGGGTAATGGCTTGTCTCGATTTTGCCTATCGGGGTTGCGTATTTCTGTGAAACGACGATATCCGCGATAGTGCCGTAATACGTGCTGTTCTGACCGGCTCCGCGCGTTACCGTCCATCCGCCGACGGAGGAATATTCGAACGACTGCGGGAAATGTCCGCATGTGTATGCACGCTTTGCTCCGAAAAGCGTCTGCGCGTTCTGAAGCGTTTCCTCGAGCTTCGGACCCGACATACCCGCCTGAACGGTGATGGTCTGATCCGTTTCGTTGAAGCGCAGAACCTTGTTGAAGTTACGTCTCATGTCGAGCGAAACTCCGCCGTTTATCGGCTCTACTCCGCGCGTAACGGATGAACCGCCTCCGTAAACGTAAAGCGGAATCTTATTTTTAACGACGTAATCGACGATTTTTTCAATCTGCTCGCTGTTCTCGGGGAAAACGACGAGATCGGGGAGGGAATCGAATCTGTGATGGCGTACGCGAAGAAGATCGTACATTGTCTGACCGTACGAAACGGCGAGACGGTCGTAATCGCTCTGCGAAACGTTCTTTTCACCGACAATTTCGGCAATAGCCTTTACGTGCTTTTTATCCATTTTGGGAGCATGCTCTTTACCGAGATTGACACTCTCCATGCCGAGGTCGTCGTTGTACTGCATAAACTGCTCGTCTTTTAAATTACAGCGCTGTTTAACGTACTTATAAAGACTCTCCTTCGGATATTTGAAAAAATCGGGGTCGCCCCAGCGGAAAATCGAGCGGTAGCTGTCCTCCGGTGCGCGCGTAAGCATCCATTTGGGTTCAAAGCCCTTATACGGTTTCGTACTCATATTTAATGTCCTCCTGTTTGAAAATTATGTAAATATTTTTCTATCGATTTTAATTTTGAAGCAAGACGGGAATACGCCTTATTATATATTTTCATATAAATCCCGTGGTTTCTTTCGTTCGGAATAAAGACGTCCTTTTTCTGTACCATGTGAGAAATGGCATCCTCGTAATCCTTGTAAACGCCCTTTGAAATAAACGCGGACATGGCGCATCCGACCGCGCACGCCTCATGCGTCTGAATCCGGTGAACGGGCAGACCGAAAACGTCGGCGGCAATCTGACAGACGACGGGACTGCTCGTTCCGCCGCCGCCCGCGTACAATTCGCTGACCGTAAGCTTTGAACGCTTCTGCATTGTGTCGAGTCCGTGATACAGCTCCATGCATATACCCTCGATAACGGCTCTGTACATGTGGTAGCGCGTATGAAAATCGGAAAATCCGACAATCGCTCCGCTGGCTCTCGGATTCGTAATGCCCGGAGTCCAGAACGGCTGTAAAATAAGTCCTCCCGCGCCGGGCTCGATATCCTTTATCTTTTCGTCAAGATATCTCTCGACGCTCATTCCCTGTTTTTCAGCCTCCGCCCTGTCGGCGGCTCCGAACTGCTCTACGAACCACGATATCAACCAGAAGCCTCTGAACACCTCGAATTCGGGGTTGTACATATCGTTAGGAACGGCAGGGTACGCCGGCATGAACGGCTGGGGCTCGAAATAGTCCTTGACCGCCATCTGCAATGTCGCCGTTGTTCCGAATGAAATTGCCGCCTGGTTGGGTTTGATTACGGACATTCCGAGCGTTTCGCAGCCCTTGTCGGAGCCTGTCGCGATAAGCGGAAGCCCTGCGGGGATCCCTGTTTTTTTTGAAGCCTCGTCGGTAACAGAGCCTATGACCGCGCCCGAAGGGACAAGCTCGCACAGCTTTTCGGGCTCGACGTCGCAAACGCATCTTGTAAGCGAACCGGGCTTCATCCAGCATCTGTTTTTATAATCAAACGGCACGTGACCTATCATGTTTGCCGTAGAATCCTTAAGCTTCCCGGTCAAAAGATAGTTGAGATAAGCCGACAGCATTACGTATTTATCTGTTTTCTCCCACAGACCGCGTTCGTTCTGTTTTATCCAGTTCGACGCGGACGCGCGGTAAAGAATGCTGACGGATTCCTCCATTCCGACCAAAGCGAACAGAGCGCGTTTTAACGGCGGGATTTGACCCTCGTCGTCTGCCTCGCGTTCGTCGAGCCACAGTATTATATCGCGAAGCGGACGCCTGTTCTTGTCAAGGCAAAGCACCGTGTCGCGTATGCATGTCAGACTGACTGCGATTATCCGCTCCGTTTTGTCACTGTTTCGCTCAAGCAGCGTTTTTGACATTTCGGAAATGACATCAAAATAAAAGCCGGGCGACTGTTCCGCATATCCGGGCTGTTTTGAAATATAAGGAACCTCATATCTTTTCTGTTCCATATCTTCAAATCCGCCGTATTTGTTTACGAGCAGGCACCGCGCGCTCTGCGTGCCGATATCAAATGTCAGCACAAGCGGTTGTTCCATTGGGAAATTCCCCCTTTGTCATTAGTTGTTTTCGTGCTTTAAAACATTGCTTGTCGATATTAAATCGACGCCGAGATTGAGAATATTTTTTACGACGATATCGTTTCGTCCGATTTTTTGGGAAACGGTTATCCTGTTAATTTCATGCATTAAATCAAAAATTCTGTTTTTCGGTATCGGAGCCGAAACGCGCACGGGCAGAACAGGTGCGTATTTAAAGCTCGTCCTGACCGTCGTGCAGACGGTACGGCGCGGATCCGTCATTTCCCTTACGGCAAAATCCTTTCCGCGTTTGCAGGAGTTTCCGGTAACGACTGTTTCGTTTCCGTCAGCGGAAACGGTCATTCTGCAGGAACGGGGACAGACGATGCAAACCAGTTCTTTTGTCATTTTACACCGTCTCCTTTCCCGAGTCTTTCAAGCCTGAGTTCAATTTTGCTGTTTTCGTTTAAATTGCATGAGTTAAAATCTATCGTGAGATTTTCCATTTCGGGCGGACGCATGAACGCGTATTTTTTCTTAAGAATTTCTTTTCCGCCGCACAATATGTGAAGAACGCAGTTGTTTTCGTCGTTTTTAACTCGGAAATACAAATCGGTTTTGCCGTTGTCCGCATTAATATTAAGCCTCTGCGGAACCGCGTAGAGAAGATCGTCTCCCGGGTTTATCCCGACAAACCTTCTTTCCTTATTCGAATACTCCGCCGCCGATTTTCCCGCCTGTTCGGCGTTTTGCGATACGTAGTCGACCAGATCGTTTACGTGAAGCGCGTTTCCGCATGAGAAAACTCCGTCTATACTCGTCATGCACTGTCCGTCGCAGACGGGGCCTTTTGTTCTCGGGTCAAGCTTAACGCCTATTGATTCGGCAAGCTCGTTTTCGGGAATCAGTCCGACCGAAAGAATAAGAGCGTCGCATTCGACAATCGTCTCGGTGCCGGGGATGGGTGTCATTTTTTCGTCAACCTTTGAGATTTCTACCGCTTCAAGCCTGTCAACGCCGAAAACGCGCGTGACCGTGTGCGAGAGGTGAAGAGGAATATCAAAATCGTAAAGGCACTGATGAAGATTTCTCGTAAGTCCCGACGGCGTAGGCTTTGCCTCATATACGCCGAGAACCTGCGCACCCTCAAGCGTCAGACGGCGCGCCATGATGAGTCCGATATCTCCCGAGCCGAGTATAATGCATTTTTTTGCGGGCATGAGTCCGAGAATATTCGTAAAGTGCTGGGCTGTTCCCGCGGTGAAAACTCCCGCAGGGCGTGTGCCGTGTATGAATACCTGCTTCGCGGTTCGCTCACGGCAGCCCGTTGCGAGAATAAGCGATTTTGTATCGAGAACGGAAACTCCGTTTCGTCCGACGGTGTGTACGGTAAAGCGTCCGTTTTCTTTTTTCTCGATTTTTGTAACGAATGTAAGAGTTCTGTATTCGATTTTTCTTTTATAAAGTTCGTCCTCGAAACGTTCCGCGTATTCGGGGCCCGAAAGCTGTTCGCCGAAGCGGTGAAGTCCGAAGCCGTCGTGAATACACTGCTTGAGTATTCCGCCCAGACGCGCTTCGCGTTCTATTAAGAGCACCTTTGCTCCGCTGTCGTGTGCGCTGACCGCCGCCGCAAGTCCCGCAGGACCTCCGCCGACAACGAGTACGTCGCAGCTTTCTGTCGTCATGCTTCATCGCCTCCCTCATTTTTCTTTGTTTCACCGAAATTTATTACCGACTCCGCAGAGGATTTTCTGACCTCGTAAAGAGGAACGGACAGAAAATCGGCGATTATTTTCGTAACGAGCGGAGAGCAGAAGCCTCCCTGACAGCGTCCCATTCCGGGGCGCACGCGTTTTTTGATGCCGTCAACCGTCGGCACGCATATCGGGGATTTTAACGCGTCGAGAATCTCGCCCTTGCTTATCTGCTCACACCGGCAGATAATCTCTCCGTAGTCGGGATTTTTTTCAATCATTTTCTCCCTTGTCTCATCGTCCATTTCGCGCAGAACGGGAATTCCCCTGCGTATCGGATTATAATTAGTATTCTTTTCAATTGTATTTGATTTTCCGAGCATATCGACCGCAAGCAGAGCCATGTCGACTGCGACTGCGGGAGCCGTTGTGAGTCCGGGAGACTGTATTCCCGCAACGTGAATCAGATTTTTCGTATTTCTGCCCGGCTCGAGGATGAAATCCTCCTCGAACGTCGGCGCGCGGACTCCCGTGAAGTATGTTATTATGTCGCGTTTTGAAAGCTCGGGCATCGTCTGCGTCTGCTTGTCAAATACGGTTTTAATGCTCTCGGCGTTCGTCTGCGTGTTTTCCTTTTCGGCTGTTTCCACCGCGTCGGGACCTATGAGCAGATTATCATGCACGGTGTGCAGTATTCCTCCGCCTTTAGAATGATTTTTCCCGTGAATATTAAGATCCTTTACAGAGGCTATCGAATGCATGTACGCCCCGGCTTTTTGGTCGAGAATTGAATTCGTACCGCGCCTGGGGTGGATCGAGAAAAATCTGTCGTCAGCCATTGAGGCTATATCCTCGGCGAAAACGCCCGCCGCATTGATAACGAGCTTCGGGAAAATCACTCCGCGGTTTGTTTTTACGCTTAAAATATTGTGTGACGATACGTCCATCGAAAGCACCGCGGTATTAAGACTTACCTGCGCGCCGTTCTGCACGGCGTTTTCGGCGTAAGCGATTGTAAGTCCGTACGGGCAGACGCATCCGGCACTCGGGGAGTACATCGCAAATTTTGTTTCGGAGCTGAGCTTCGGCTCACGTTTGAGAAGCTCCTTGCCCGAAATTATCACAGTGTCCTCGATTCCGTCGTGCTTCTTTCTCCAAAAAGCATACAGATATATAAGCGGCTTTAACGCCGAAGAACGGAACAGAACGTACTGACCGACGCGTTTGAACGGAACGTCAAGCTCACGGCAGACGTCTGAGTACATACGGTTTGCACGGCGGATGTATTTGTGCTTGAGCGAGCCTTTTCCGAGGTCGATTCCGGGGTGAACCTCGCCGTCGTTGCGTCCCGAAGCCTGAAGCGCGAGATCCGGCTCCTTTTCGACGAGCAGAACGTCAAGCTTCCACTTTGTAAGCTCTCTTGCAATCGACGCGCCGGAAATTCCGCCTCCGATAATGAGAACGTCGGGAGCCTTGCCGTCGAGCGAATCGTCTTTTACGGACGGAATACGCATGGGCTCGGGAGCTTTACCCGTGTAAAGAATGTCGTTTACGACGTGGGTTTTGCTGAATTTTTTTGCCGCCGTCTGGCACGCCGAGACAATCTCGCTCCAGTCGGAGCTTTCGCCCCGGACGAAAACGGAGCCGTTCTGCTCGAGCGCGCTGAATTTTCCTCCGAATGCCTTTTTCAGTTTTTTGTTGATTGATGAAATATTCATAAAATAAGCCTCATTTGCTGACCCGTAACAGGGCTTTGAGTCGGTTATATAACCGACTTTGTTAAAGAATGTCGGTCACATAACCGACATGTTGACTTTAGTATAAGCCCGTTTTATCGCATTGTCAATACTTTAAATGAAAAACCATAAAAATTAACATTATTTTTGTATATGTTGATTGACGGACATTTAATTGTAGACAACACGCCTTAATCGTGGTATAGTTTAATTGATATTTTGCAGGAGAGGTGCTTATGGCAGCGCAGAGACCGGAGAATATAAATGAAATAATATTGGATACAGCAGAGGAGCTTTTGATGAAAATGCCGTTTTCGGACGTCACGCTCGCAAAAATAGCCGAAAACGCCGGTATATCCAAGGGCACGCTGTATTATTACTATAAAAGCAAAAACGAGATTTTGTTTGACGTTACAAACCGCTATCTTTCGCGCCAGTGGAACGAATTGATAGCGTGGACGGAGAATAAGGAAAAGGATACGTCTCCCCACCGTCTTGTAAATTACGTTATCGAAAGAAATATTGCCTCCTCCGCATTGAGGCTTCATCTGATCGAAGCGGCGCTTCTCGGCGACGAGGAGATAAGATTAAAACTCGTCAATCGCTACGAGGAATTTCAAAAGCTGATTTCGTCAAAAATCGCCGAACGGACAAGCGCGGTATCCGCGGACTATATAACATGGCTGATTCTGATGGTTTCCGACGGCATAATCGTGCAGAACAGTCTTAAAAACGAGGCGTTCGACACGCAGGCGTTTTTGAAGCAGAGCACGGAGTATATTAAAAAGGTCGAAAATAAAGACGGAAAATTTATCGGGTGTGATTAAATGAAAATTCTCTCCTTCGGCGAGATTATATGGGACGTTTACGAGGACAAAAAATGTATCGGCGGCGCGCCGTTTAACTTCGCCGCGCACTGCGCACGTTTGGGCGCAGAGTCTTATCTTTTGTCAGCGGTCGGGGACGACGAATTGGGCGTAGAAGCCATGAAAATCGCCCGCGGATTCGGGATAAAGGACGATTACATTCAGACAGTAAACGGCAGTCCGACGGGCAGATGTCTTGTCACGCTCGATAAAAATAAGGTTCCGAATTACGATATTGTTAAAGACTCGGCGTACGATTATATACAATTTGATAAAAATATTGAAAATAATAATTTTGACGTTTTCTGTTTCGAAACGCTCATTCAGCGCAGCGAAAACAACGTCGAAACCATAAAAGAGATTCTTAAAAAAGTTAAATTCAAAGAGATTTTCTGCGATTTGAATATACGTAAGCCGTTTTATAATGAAAAGAGTATTCGTCTCTGTCTTGAAAACGCGTCGATTGTAAAAATCAGCAGTGAGGAGCTCGGCTGCGTTATGAATACCGTTTTCGGCAGTGAAATAACCGACTGCGCCGAGGCTTCAAAATTAATTTCGTCAAGTTATAAAAATATAAAGCTTATAATAATAACGCTCGGCTCCGACGGCGCGTACGTTTATGCTTCTCAAAATAAAAAAGAATATTATCATGAGGGCGAAAATGTCAGGGTCGTTTCGACGGTCGGCGCGGGCGACAGCTTTTCGGCGGCGTTTGTGACGGAATATTTGTCGGGCGGAAATATCGAATCCGCACTCGATAAGGCGGTAAAGCTGAGCGCGCACGTAGTCTCGCACGCCGACGCCGTACCGGAATAATAATAATTTTACGGGGTGAAAAAAATGAGCGCAGAAGTATATACATTTAAGGTCGTATATGAAAACTGTGATAATAAAATCTACCGGGTATTTGAGGTGTCTTCGAATTCTACTCTTGCACAGCTCGGATATGTTATACTCGCGAGTTTTCGGACGAATGCTTATCATCTTTTTAATATTGAATACAAAGGCACGGTATATGAAACCGATATTGAATACGACGGAGCTTCTCCGCTGATGCGGGAGGTTAAGCTGTCGTCTATGTCTCTTCAATGCGGCGAGCATCTTAAAATGATTTATGATTTCGGCTGTGAGCAGGAGTTTGACATCGTTCTTACGGATATTCAGCCTATGCCGAAGCACCGGGGACGCGCATATCCGAAAGTTATTGAAGGTGAGGGGCTGGGTATAATTGATGATATGCCCGCAGATGAGCTTTTGAATATTATTAATAAGACAGACCGTGACGGTAAGTCGGATTTTGAAATTACGACGGAATTCGGAAACGATATAATTTGGGATTACCGTGATTATCGTATAGATGATGACAATTGTCTGCTTAAAGGTTCGATCGAGCAGATTCAGCGCGGTTATGAGCAGGATGAGGACTGAATTGAAAAGTTGCATAACGAGTACCCTGTAACACCTATAACTTTACAAGCCTTACGGCGTATGACAGTGTGTAACTGCGTCTTCAAACTTGACATTAGACAGTCTGCCAGAGTTCTCGATCCTTGTTAAACACAGCCATACTTGTAATCAGATGTAAACTTTTAGATGTTACAGAGTACAAGGGGTTATGTGATACAAAATAAACAACAATTTAGATTCCAAAGCGTAAACAAAATATGTAGGGGAAGACATTGTCCTCCCGAGGAAAAGGCAGAAAATTTTAAATGTGTTTTTTTGACGAAAAAACGGAGATTTTATATTGTCAGCACAAATTTATTAATGAAAAAACCGTAAGTCTCATGCGGGAAGATGATATCTTCCCCTACATAAAGAATGTTTGTGTTTGGAACGATAAATAATTGCATTTCGGAGGATTGTTATGATTCGGGAATCAATTGAAAACTATCTTGAAACGATATACATGTTAAAGCTTAAAAAGAGCAATGTCCGTGCCGTGGACGTTGCCGAGGAGATGGGCTATTCCAAGCCGACGATAAGCGTCGTTATGAAAAAGCTTAAAGAACAGGGACTTGTGTCCGTAGAAGCAGACGGTGATATCATACTGTCCGACGAGGCGGTCAAAATAGCGTCGCACATATACGAACGCCACGTTTTTCTCACTAAAATGTTTGTCTCCCTCGGAGTTGACAAGGAGACAGCCGCTGAGGACGCGTGTAAATTGGAACACGACATCAGCGACGAAACGTTCGAATGTATAAAAGTGCACGCAAAAAAGGTGCTTGATTAAAAAAAGAATCCCCGAAAATCGGTTTGTCTAAAACGATTCTCGGGGAATATTTATATTCTTTTTACAGCACGAAGTCATCCGGGTCGAAGTCCATTTTTTCCTCTTTGAAATCGGGCTGGCGTTTGAGCGGGTCGTACTTGAATCTACGGCAGGACGAAAACGGCTGCATGACCCCTTTTTTCGGGCAGAGCACGGTGTTGTCCGCCGCCGTCGTTCCGCGTGCGCAGTACATACACTGCGGGGTGATTTTCACATTCGTAAGTTTTTCGCTCATTACCGAATCCTCCGTTTCCGCCCGGCGACTAAAAAACATTCTTTATTAATTCTATATATATTTTTATAAAAAGTCAAGCATATCATGTCGACTTGTGCTTTTTCGGAAGAATTTTTACGTCCGAAAACGAGTCCGACATTATCATCACGCCCGAGGCGATAAGAAGAACCGCATTAGAAACAGCCGAGGACGAAAACGCCGAATTATACGAATTTAATGAAGCGGTTTTGACCGCCGACGGAAAAATCTTAATTAAAACGGAGCATACCGCGTACGAATTTACGGCGTTTAGAATTCTCGGGATGAAATACATGTACGGTTTGATTTTTATTTTAATAAGCAGGGGATATATCTGCATGAAAACGCATATTCCGCCGAACGCCGTAACCGCGGAGCATAACGGCGCGCCCCCGATCGATTCCGCCGCCGAAACGCCGTCCGTCACCTCAAAAATCATGCGGAGCCACAACCCGATTCTCTCGTTTTTTATATATGAAAACAATACGCTTTCGAGTGCGGAGAACAATATTATCCACGCCGAAATCGAGATCATTGCCCTCGCCGAATTCGAAACCGAGGACGTGAAAACCTCCGAAAACGAAGCCGTTTCCGTGTTTTCCGAAGCCGAACCGGAGCTATGTATTCCGCCCTTTCTTTTAGATAAAAAACCGAGAACGACCGCCGTGATAAATGACGACATAAATGTTGAAGCAAGCACGGCGACGCCCGAAAAAACCGAATTTAATACGGCAGCGCCGACCGTGTTTATTATAAAGCCCGGCCCGGCGTTTACGCAGAAGGATATGAGACGCTGAGCCGTTTTCGCATCCGCATTTTTTTTGTCGAATTCTTTTTTGATGAGCCTTACTCCGACGGGGTATCCGCCTAAAAACGAAAAAACGACGGCACATATACACGTAACCGGGATGTTTAAAAATTTCGCGGCCGCCCGAGCCGTTCTGCCCGACGAAAAAGCGCCGAGTCCGTACGCAGTTTCAGACAGAACCGAAAACAGGAAAAGCGACGGTATCACGGTTTCAAAGCACATTGAAATTCCCCGTTTTGCGCCGTATGTCGCCGATTGGGCGTTTAAAGTCAATATGACTGCGGCGGCGATAACAGCAAGCGCGGTTATAATTTTTTTCGTTCTGTTCATCTTTATCACCGGTATATTCTATGCGTTTTCGTGATAATCAATGAGGAAACGTCATATATTTTTTCGGGGAGGGATGCTTATGTCAAGAGAAAACAGAAAAAATCACGGCGGAAAAATTACGCGCGCCCTTGCCGACGAATTGCAGATGCCCGCAACGCAGGTCACGAATGATTTTCACATAGAATTCTTCGGCAGAAATCAGATTTTGACCGAGGGCTGTCTCGGGGTTCTCGAATATGATTCGGACAGAATTCGACTGAATCTGACGGGCGCGGTGATAACATACGAAGGCGAGGGACTCGAAATAAGCTCGTATGACGACGACAGAATCGAAATAAAGGGCGATGTTATGAATATTTCTTTTTCTTAAAGGGCGTGAAAAAATGCTTCTTATAAAGCTTATAAGATTTTTGCTGGGCTATGTTGAATTTACGTGCGAGGGCGGATTTTCGGAAAGATTCGTAAATTTATGCTTCGCAAACGGAATAAAACTGTGGGATGTCAGAGCCTCCGACGGCGTGACAAGGGCGAAAGCCTCTCTCATTTCATTTAGAAAAATAAATATACCCGCCGAAAAATCGGGAATGACCGTCAGCGTGACGGCTCGGCGCGGTCTGCCCGTCATAATTTACAATAACCGTTCGCGCGCCGTTTTTCTCGTTTCGTCAATAATTTCGTGCGTTCTCGTTTTTATTTTATCGTCAATGATATGGAGCGTTTCGGTCTCGGGGAACGAATCGTTTACCGATAAGCAGATACTCGACATTTTTTCGTCCTACGGCGTTAAACCCGGCGCTTTTGCGGATAATATAGACGTGGACTGCGTTCAGGCTTCGGTTACCGCGACGAATCCCGATATTATATGGTGCTCGGTAAACATCGTCGGAAGCCGTGCGTTTATCGAGATACGCGAGAGCGTGAAAACTCCCGATATGCACACTGACGATAACCCGTCGAATATTGTCGCACCGTGCGACGGTGTTCTGACCCGTCTCGAGGTCTATTCGGGCGAGGGGGTTGTGAGCGTGGGAAGCGCCGTTTTGAAAGGACAGCTTCTGATAAGCGGAACCGTCGAGAGAACCGGCGGCGGCGCGAGGGCGGTGAACGCGGACGGCAGGGTTGAAATCCGCCGTAACGATTTTCTGAGCACGGGCGTCGGCGAAAACGACCCGAGATTTTCGGTTAAAGATATGAAAACACGAAGCTCCGTTTGTTTTTTCGGGCTTAAAATACCGTTCGGAATCATGCGGGACTGCGATAAAAAAAGCAGAACGGAAAGTCTGCTGACCGCAAACGGAGTTACGCTTCCCGTCGGCACGGCGACGGACAGATTCTTGTTTTTACAGCCCGACAATTCGCCCCTTGATTCGTCGGGTCTGCTTCTGCTTGCCGGGTACGAGTATTTTAAAAATGAAAAAAACACGGTTTCGGGGTGTGAAATAGAGTCTCGCGCTCTTTCTTATTCAATCGAAAACGGAATCTGCGCCATAGACGGGAAATACGTTCTGACCGACAAAGAAATCGTACGTCAAAGTATAATTTTTGAAGATTGAATTTTTGTTGCCTTCAAACAAAACTTATTAAAAATTCTATTAATTATTGACAAAAAAAATTAAAGTGCTATAATAATATAAAAAGGGATAAAAAGGACAGAAATATATTCGGATGTTTGAAACCACAATCGATATTGACAAAATGGAACACGCCGTCAGTCTTTTCGGCTCGTTCGACGAAAATATAAAATCAATAGAGAAAAGCTTTTCCGTCACCGTTGTAAACCGCGGCGGTGAGGTTAGGATTTCGGGCGAGGCGGAGAACGTCATGTCGGCTTCGCGCGCGATAAACGGACTGCTCGCGCTCGTCACGAACGGCGAAGCTCTCAACGAACAGAACGTCGGGTACGTCATCTCTCTCGTAAAGGACGGAAACGAGGATAAATTAGGCGAGCTTTCCGGGGACAGCATATGTCTTACGACAAAGGGCAGACCCGTTAAGCCCAAAACGCTCGGACAGAAGAAATATATTGAATGCATTAAGAATAATACGATAGTCTTCGGCGTAGGCCCCGCGGGTACGGGCAAAACGTATCTCGCCGTCGCGATGGCGGTCAAGGCGTTCCGCTCAAAACAGGTCACAAGGATAATTCTCACACGCCCCGCAGTGGAGGCGGGCGAAAAGCTCGGATTTCTCCCCGGCGATCTTCAGCAGAAGGTTGACCCTTATTTAAGACCGCTGTACGACGCGCTGTTCGACATGCTCGGCGCGGAGAATTTTCAGAAATATCAGGAAAAGGGATGCATCGAGGTCGCTCCGCTTGCGTATATGCGAGGCAGGACGCTTGACGACAGCTTTATAATTTTGGACGAGGCTCAGAACACAACGCCCGAGCAGATGAAAATGTTTCTTACCCGTCTCGGCTTCGGCTCGAAGATAGTCGTAACCGGCGACATCACGCAGGTCGATCTGCCCGACGGCAAGCGTTCGGGACTTATTGAGGTGCTGAAGATTCTTAAAAACGTCGACGATATAGCGACGGTACGCTTCAGCGAAAAGGACGTAGTCAGACATAAATTGGTACAGGATATAATAAAAGCTTACGAAAAGCACGAGGAGACGAAAAAAAGAAAATGAAAGAGAAAATCAAGGTTATCATTTCAAACGACCAGAAAAAGGTTAAAATCCCTACGGGTATCAGAATGCTGATCAGAAGATGCTGTAACGCGACTCTCGTTATGGAGAAGTTCCACGATTCGGCAGAGATCAGCGTACGCTTCGTCGACAACGAGGAGATTCACAGACTGAACAAACAGTTCAGAGACGTCGACTCCGCTACGGATGTTCTCTCGTTCCCGCTCGGCAGAGTCGAGGAGGACGGTACCGCAAATTACGACGTTAATCCCGAGACGGGCGCAAAGGTTCTCGGCGATATCGTAATTTCCGTTGAGAAAGCCGAGGAGCAGGCTAAGGAATTCGAGCATTCCTTACAGCGCGAAATGGCGTTTCTTACAGTTCATTCAATGCTTCACCTGCTCGGCTACGACCACGTAAACGGCGGTCTTGAGGCTGTCAGAATGAGAGAGAAGGAAGAGACGGTGCTCGTTCAGCTCGGACTGCCCGGAAGCAACGCGTATACGATGGACGAATAATTTCACAGGAGAATTTTAATATATGACATCATCCCCCGCAGCGTCGAAAACGGCGTTTATTGCAATAGTCGGATGCCCCAATGCGGGCAAGTCGTTGATACTTAACCGTCTGCTCGGTCAGAAGGTGGCGATAGTTTCACCCAAACCGCAGACGACGAGAACGAGAATCATGGGCGTTCTTACAGAGAACGAAACACAGCTTGTATTTACCGATACGCCCGGATTTCACCGTCCGAAAACAAAGCTCGGAGAGAAAATGGTTCAGGCTGTCGACGAGAGTATATCCGGAGTCGACGCGTGTCTGCTCGTGGTTGAACCCAAGGGTGAGATACGCCCTGCGGAGACTGAGCTTATCAACAGATTCAAACGCGAGAAAATCCCCGCGGTGCTTGCGATAAATAAAATCGACTTAATACCCGAAAAGACGGATTTAATGGCGAGAATTCTGGAGTTTTCGAAGCTTTATGAATTCGAGGCGATAGTTCCGCTGTCGGCTAAGGACGGGAACGGACTCGACGAATTAAAGGACGAGCTTATGGCTCTTGCCTTTGAAAGCGAACACTTTTTCCCCGACGACACGCTTACAGATCAGCCCGAACGCGTACTGGCTTCCGAGATTATACGCGAGAAGCTTCTTAAAAATCTCGACTGCGAGATTCCGCACGGAACAGCCGTCGCAATTGAAAAATTCAAAGAGCGCGAGGACGGCGAGATTATCGATATCGAGGCTACGATTTACTGTGAAAAGGAGTCGCACAAGGGTATTATAATCGGCAAAAACGGAGCGATGCTCAAAAAAATATCGACCCGCGCGCGAATCGATCTTGAAAAATTCCTCGGCTGCAGGGTCAATCTTCACTGCTGGGTCAAGGTCAAAGAGGACTGGCGCAACCGCGAGGGGCTTATACATAATTTCGGACTTGATTAAGGACGTGAGCAAATGACGTTCACTACGGACGGTATTGTTTTAAGAGCGTCCCCGGCGGGCGAATCGGATTTGCTCGTTGTTCTGCTGACGGGCGACAGGGGCGTTGTTTCGGCGTTCGCGAAGTCGGCGCGACGGCCTAAAAATAAGCTTCATGCAGGCTCATGTGTTTTTTCGTACGGAAGCTTTACGTTTTTCGAGGGCTCGTCCGCGCTTAAAATGACGGAGTGCGAACCCCTCGAAAATTTTTTTGATTTAAGAAACGATATAACATCGCTTGCGGCGGCGCAGTATCTGTGCGAGCTTACCTCGCGCCTTGCTCCGAAGGAGACTCCGGCGCGTGAAATTTTGAGGCTTTTGCTCAACACGCTTCATTTTATGACAAAGCCCGAGCGTAATCCGCTTGTTTTAAAGTCGGTTTTCGAGCTTCGCTTTGCCTCGCTCTCGGGCTATATGCCCGACCTTGTCGCGTGCGCCGAGTGCGGAGAATTCGAGACAGATCCGATGTATTTTGATTTTGATTCGGGGCTTCTTTACTGCAAAAGCTGCCGGAAAAACGGCGCGAATGAGCTCAGCTTAAAAACGGTCGACGCAATGCGCCATATCTGCTACGCGCCGATGAACAGACTTTTTTCGATAAAGCCCGATAAGCAAACCGCCGAAAAGCTTTATTCTGCGTGCGAGGAATATATAAAAAGACAAACGTCGTATGAATTTAAAACACTCGAATTTTTAAATTCGATTCGGGGATGTTAAAAACGCCCGGAATGAACCGTCCTCACTCTCGGACGCATACGAATTTCAAAACGCCGGAATTGTCGGATTCTATAAAAAGGGGCTGTAAAAACAGTCTAAAAAAAAGAACTGCAAGTCTACCGAAAAAGATGGGTTTGCAGTTCTTTTTTTTGTGATATAATTTAGTTTCATGAAAAAGGATATCAATGAGAAATATAATATACTATATCAATTAAAATTAAAATTGAAAAAATAATGGAAATTTTCCGGACCGGTATATACATTCTGCGAAGTTTTAAACCAAATTGACATAAAAAGATATCTTGTTGTTAAGGAAAACAGGACAGGTCGAAAAAGATTTGATTCGGAAATATTGCTGAAAGTAATACGGTTTGATTTTAAGTCTTTAATATTTTAATAATTCAAAGCAAAAAATCATCCGAGACTCGCGATTAACCGAATCTCGGATTTTTTTAGGCTGTTTTTTTACAGCACCTTTTGAATTTTGCAAAGAATCATTCTTTTGTCAGTATATCCGCAATCCTCTCCGACGTATGGCCGTCGCCGTACGGATTTGACGTTTTGCTCATTTTTTCATACTCTTCTTTATCCTCGAGCAGTGTTTTGAACGCCGAATATATCGTCTCCTCGTTCGTTCCGACAAGCTTGAGCGTGCCGGCTTCAACGCCCTCTGGGCGTTCTGTCGTGCTGCGCATGACAAGTACGGGCTTGCCCAGCGACGGAGCCTCCTCCTGAATTCCGCCCGAATCCGTCAGAATCAGATACGAACGCGCGAGGAAATTATGAAAATCAAGCACGTCCAAAGGTTCTATCAGATGAATCCTGTCACAGCCGCCGAATATCTCATTAGCCGCGCTTCTGACGACGGGGTTCATATGTATCGGGTAAATTACTTTAATATCGGGCGTTTCGTCGATAATCCTTTTTATCGCGCGGAACATATGGCGCATAGGCTCGCCGAGGTTTTCCCTGCGGTGCGCCGTCAGCGTTATAAGCCGTGAGCCCTTTGCCCATTCGAGCTCGGGGTGCGTGTAATCCTCTCGGACGGTCGTTTTCAGCGCGTCTATCGCCGTGTTGCCCGTAACGAAAATCGTGTTCGGATCTCTGCCCTCTTTTAACAGATTATTTTTCGCTCTCTCGGTCGGCGCAAAATTATATTTTGAAATAATGCTGACTGCCTGCCGGTTGAATTCCTCGGGAAACGGCGAATAAATATCGTACGTCCGAAGTCCCGCCTCGACGTGTCCGACATCCGTCTGCGTATAATAGCACGCGAGCGCGGTTACGAACGTAGTCGACGTGTCGCCGTGGACGAGAACGATATCGGGCTTTACCTCGTCGAGAACGGATTTTATTCTCTCGAGAATATTTACCGTGACGTCGAAAAGCGTCTGCTTATCTTTCATTATCGACAAATCATAATCGGGTATGACTCCGAACGTTTCGAGCACGCTGTCGAGCATCTGGCGATGCTGACCGGTAACGCATACGACGGTTTTGATACTCTCTCTTTTCTTCAGCTCGTTTACGAGCGGACACATTTTAATCGCTTCGGGTCTTGTACCGAAAACGAGCATGACTGTTTTCACTTTTTTTCCTCCGAAAAGGCTTAAAGTCTGTATGTTCCGTCTATCCGACAGATGTTTCTCGTATCGAGAATTACTTTATCCTTGATTTTATCCATATTGTTCTTAATTTCGTCATGACCGACGAGAATTACGATCATATCTATATCGTTTAAGAATTTATCGAAATCGTGGTACTGATTTTCGACCATATCCTTAGTGATGAACGGGTCGTAAACCTTGACTCCGCGCGAAAGGTGACGTTTCATGCATTCGAGCATCTGCAATGTCGGACTCTCGCGGTAGTCGTCGACATTTTCTTTATAAGTAAGTCCGTACAGTCCGACTCTTGAAACATCCTTAATGCCGTTTTCGTCCATGATATCGCTGATTCTGCCTAAAACGAACTCGGGCATGGAGTCGTTGATTTCCCTTGCTTTTCTTATTAAATTGGCAAACATCGGGTAGTCGCCGACGAGGAACCACGGGTCGACGGAAATGCAGTGACCTCCGACTCCGGGGCCGGGATTTAATATATTGACTCTCGGATGGCGGTTTGCGATGCTTATAATTTCGAGCGCGTCCATGTTGTCCGAACGGCAAATCTTTACAAGCTCGTTTGCAAACGCGATATTTATATCCCTGAATGTGTTTTCAACGACCTTTGTCATTTCGGCGGTTCTGATGTCGGTGACGACGATCTCGCCCTTGCAGAACGATTCGTAGCACTTCTTTACCTTTTCTCCTATCGCTCTGTCGTCCGCGCCTATCGTTCTTGAATTGTGTTCAAGCTCATAAACCATGTTGCCGGGAATGATTCGCTCGGGCGCGTGAACGAGGTTGATGTCCTCGCCGATTTTAAATCCGTCGGACTCTATAATCGGACGGACGTATTTGTCTATCGTTCCGGGCGATACCGTCGACTCGATAACGACGGTTGCGCCCTTGGGACAGACCTTCATAACGTCCCTTACCGCGCCGGTAACGTAGCTTGCGTCGACCTTTTTATTATCCTTGTCATAAGGCGTTGCTACGGCGATAATATACATATCGGTCTTTTTGTACTCGGTTGAGAATTCGATTCCGCTTTTGACCGCCGAAGCGTAAAGCTCGTCGAGCCCCTTTTCCTTAAAAGTCGTATGACCGTGACGTAACGTGGAGACAAGCTCCTTATTGTAGTCTGTTCCGACGACCTCAACGCCGTGGGAGGCGAACATCAGCGCGGTGGGGAGTCCGATATAACCGAGTCCGATAACATTTATCATTAAAAATGCGACCTTCTTTCAATAATGAGAACGAAAAACCTTCGTTTTATTTTATGAACATGATTATTTATTTATGTTATAATATCATATAAACAATAATGTTGTCAAGATTTCCGAAATTCATGTTTTTGAAAAAAATATATTGACAAATCCGCACAAATATTATACACTTTATTTGAATCGAATTACCCATTGGGGAGTAGCTATGGGGATATCCCATCTGTTGTCGTCAACCGCCTCGGCGTTCGACCGCTCACGGCCGGCAGCAGACAGATGCTTATGTATTTGAGGCAAGACCTTTGGCAGACTTCAGTCTGTCGAGGGTCTTTTTTGTATATATTTTTACATAATTATATTTTCGGAGGTAAATTATGCAGCGTTATTTTGAAGACATTCCGACCGTTTTCAGAGAAACGGATTCCGCCGAATTCGGACTTGACGAAGCGACGGCGGAGAAAAGACTGGAATCAAACGGAAAAAACAAGCTTAAAGAGGCAAAGAAAAAATCGCTTATAAGCCGTTTTTTCTCACAGCTTGCCGACCCAATGATAATAATACTGATTGCCGCCGCCGTAATATCCGCGGTCACGACGGTATATGAGGGAATATCGTCAGGCACCTCGGCGTTTCCGACGGATACGGTAATAATTCTGATCGTTGTTCTCATAAACGCAATACTCGGCGTGTTTCAGGAGAGCAAAGCCGAAAAAGCGATAGAAGCTTTGCAGGAGATGAGCGCGGCGACGTCAAAGGTTATACGTTCGGGCAAAATAACCGTAGTTAAAAGCGAGGATATCGTCGTCGGCGATATCGTCGTTCTCGAAGCAGGCGACGCGGTTCCCGCAGACTGCCGTATAACAGAGAGCGTCAGCCTTAAAATCGAGGAGGCCGCGCTGACGGGAGAAAGCGTTCCCGTCGACAAAATAACGTCGGCTCTCGGAATTCCCGAAAGCGGAGACGTCGGACTCGGCGACAGAAAAAACATGGCTTACATGGGCAGCACCGTTGTATACGGCAGAGGCAAAGCGATTGTAACCGCGACGGGAATGGACACGGAAATGGGCAAAATCGCGGACGCGATAGCTTCTGTTTCCGAGGAGCAGACCCCGCTTCAGAAAAAGCTGTCACAGCTGTCAAAAATCCTTACATATCTCGTGCTCGGAATCTGCGTTTTTATTTTCGCATTCTCGCTCTTTATGCAAAGAGACGCGCTTATGTCCGGCGACAGCGCAATTATATTTAAAAGCGTTATAAACGTATTTATGGTTGCGGTAAGTCTTGCCGTTGCCGCCGTTCCGGAGGGACTTGCGGCAGTCGTAACGATAGTTCTTTCGATAGGCGTTACGAATATGTCGAAGAAAAATGCGGTTATAAGAAAACTGACGGCGGTTGAAACTCTCGGATGCGCACAGATAATCTGTTCGGATAAAACGGGTACTCTCACTCAGAATAAAATGACGGTCGTCGACTTTTCTGCAAATGAAAAAATCCTTGCAAAGGCTATGTCTCTCTGCTCCGACGCCGAGGAAAACGACGACACAACGGTAACGGGAGAGCCGACGGAGGCGGCACTGGTCGCATGGGCTTCAAAGCTCGAAATGAAAAAAGAGGCTTTATGCGCAGCAGAGCCGAGAGTCGGAGAGGCTCCGTTTGACTCCGTCAGAAAAATGATGTCCACCGTTCATAAAACGGGTACGGGATATATTCAGTACACAAAGGGCGCGCCCGATGTTCTTATAAAGAAATGCAGTTACGCTCTTATCGACGGAAAAGAAACAGAAATAACCGACGAAATTATTTCGGATATTTCAAAGGAAAACAAGAGAATGGCGGACGGCGCTCTGCGCGTCCTTGCCGGAGCGTACAGAAGGTATACTGATGTTCCGTCCGATTTTTCCGCCGATAAGCTTGAAAACGAGCTTGTATTCATAGGTCTGTGCGGAATGATAGACCCTGTCCGTCCCGAGGTCAGGTCCGCCGTTGAGGAATGCCGGGAGGCGGGAATTACAGCCGTAATGATTACGGGTGACCATAGAGACACGGCGGCGGCAATCGCCGGGGAGCTGGGGATAATTAAGGACGATTCCCAGGTTATGACCGGAGATATGCTTTCCGCAATGAGCGACGAAGAGTTTTCGAAAAAAGTCGAAAGCACATTCGTATATGCCCGCGTTCAGCCCGAGCATAAAACGCGTATCGTCAACGCGTGGAAAGCAAAGGGCAAAATCACCGCAATGACCGGAGACGGAGTGAACGACGCCCCGTCGATCAAGAGCGCGGACATCGGTATCGGCATGGGCATTACGGGTACCGACGTTACAAAAAACGTTGCGGATATGGTTCTCGCCGACGATAATTTCGCCACGATAGTGAGCGCGGTCGGAGAGGGCAGACGAATTTACGATAATATCCGAAAGGCGATACAGTTCCTGCTGGGCTCGAATCTTGCCGAGGTTCTTGCAATATTCACCGCGACTATACTCGGATTTACAATACTGAAGGCTCCGCATCTTCTTTTTATAAATCTCGTAACGGACTGCTTCCCCGCGCTCGCTCTCGGACTTGAAAAGGCGGAAAGCAATATAATGAAACGCAAACCGCGCAATCCGTCGGATTCGATTTTCTCGGGCGGACTCGGTACGGACGTTGCGTATCAGGGCGTTCTCGTAACACTGCTTACTCTTACCGCCTTCTTTATCGGAGAACGGTTTGAAACGGGTCACTGGGCGTTTATGAACATTGCCGACTGTGAGCAGGGCATGACGATGGCATTCTTAACCATGTCGATGTGCGAAATATTCCACTCGTTCAATATGCGCTCACAGAGAGGCTCGGCGGTTATGATGAGCATTAAGGGCAGTCATAATATTCCGCTGTTTTTGGCAATGATTGCGTCGCTCGTGCTTACGACTGCCGTTATCGAAATTCCGTTCCTCGCATCCGCATTCGGATTTACTCCCATAGGACTTGCGGAATATGCGGTATCGCTCGCTCTTGCGTTTTCAATAATTCCGATAGTCGAAATAATTAAAAAAATACAGCGCTCCCGCGCATAAAAGAAAATAACCCTTTAATTGTTTAAACGCAGTTAATTTTGTGCGGTAAAATAATCATTGACAATTATTTTACCGCGTGTTATGATTGTCTTGGTTAAAGGGGAGTAGCTCGGGAACGCATATAAGTTCCTCCCTGCCGTCAACAACCGGCGTTTTGTGCCTGGCGCAGGGGCGAAATATTCGTATGCAAGACCTTTGACAGGGGTTCCTCTCTGTCTGAGGTCTTTTTTTTCGCCCGGCGAAACTCTGTACATCACATCAAATGATGTCTCTTATATGACAGAAAGGACTGAACTGCAATGAAGTTCTACCTCGAAGAAACCGAGAAGGTTTTTTCCGAAGTTCAAAGCTCGCCCAAGGGGCTTACGTCAAATGAGGCCCAAAAACGACTTGAGCACGACGGAAAAAACAAGCTCAAAGAAGCCGAAAAGGAAAGCCTTTTCAAAAAATTCATCACTTCTCTTGCCGACCCGATGATAATTATGCTCCTCGTTGCCGCCGTCATACAGGCGGTCGTAACCGTCGTTGAATCTGCGGGCGGACAGGCTAAATTATCCGACTTTGCGGACGTTATAGTTATTCTCGTAGTAGTCATCATTAACACTATAATGAGTCTTGTTCAGGAGAGCAAGGCGGAGGCGGCGATGGACGCACTCATGCAGATGACCGCCGCGACGAGTAAAGTTTTAAGAGACGGCGAAATCGTAACCGTCAAGAGCGAGGATCTTGTAAAGGGAGACGTCATTGTTCTCGAAGCGGGCGACGCCGTTCCCGCGGACTGCCGAATTATCGAGTCGTACAGCATGAAGGTTGAAGAAGCGGCTCTGACCGGCGAGAGCGTTCCCGTAACTAAGATGATCGACGTTCTTAAATTAAAGAATTCTAATTCGGACGTTGCTCTCGGCGACAGAAAGAATATGCTCTATTCGGGCTCTACCGTAGTTTACGGACGCGGACGCGCAGTTGTCGTCGGAGTCGGAATGGACACCGAGATGGGCAAGATTGCCGACGCGTTAAACGACGCGCAGAAGGAGCAGACTCCCTTACAGAAGAAGATGAGCGAGCTGTCACACTTCCTTACAAAGCTCGTTATCGCAATATCCGTTATCGTATTCGTTGTAGGCGTTGTCGAGTCGCTCGTAATCAACAGAGCGAACTTCTCATGGGAGCTTTTAGGCGAAACGTCGCTTAATACGTTCATATCCGCTATCGCGCTCGCAGTTGCGGCTATCCCCGAGGGACTTCCCGCAGTCGTAACGATCATTCTTTCAATCGGCGTTACCGCGATGAGCAAACGTCAGGCGCTTATCAGAAAGCTTACCGCCGTTGAAACTCTCGGCTGTACGCAGATAATATGCTCGGATAAAACGGGTACCCTTACCCAGAACAAGATGACCGTCACCGACCATTACGGCGAGGACGAGAAGCTTATAGCAACAGCCATGGCTCTGTGCTGTGACGCGGAGATTGACGAGAACGGCAAGGTCACGGGCGAACCCACCGAGGCGGCTCTCGTAGGCTACGCTTATTCGCTCGGCATGAGCAAGAACGACCTTGTAAAATCGAATCCCCGAATCGGCGAGGCTCCGTTTGACTCGGGCAGAAAGATGATGTCGACCGTTCACAATACTGCCGACGGAATCGTTCAGTATACAAAGGGCGCGCCCGACGAAATACTTAAAAAATGTTCATACGCCCTGATCGGCGGAAAGACGGTTCCGATGACCAACGCGGTAAAAGCCGACATTCTCGCCGATAACAAGAGAATGGCGGACAAGGCTTTGAGAGTTCTTGCCGTCGGACTTAAAAAATACGACTCCGCTCCCGCGGATTTCGACCCCGAAACGCTTGAAAACGACCTTGTATTCGTAGGTCTTACAGGCATGATAGACCCCGTCCGTCCCGAGGTTAAGGCGGCTATCGACGAGTGCCGCGGCGCGGGAATTACCCCGATAATGATAACCGGCGACCATAAGGACACCGCAGTCGCTATCGGTAAGGAATTAGGAATAATCACCGACGCTTCGCAGGCTATTATGGGCGCGGAGCTTGATAAATTCACGGACGAACAGCTCGTTGAAGAGGTTACGAAATACTCCGTATACGCGCGTGTTCAGCCCGAGCATAAGACGCGTATCGTAAACGCATGGAAAGCAAGAGGCATGGTAACCGCCATGACCGGCGACGGAGTTAACGACGCTCCGTCAATTAAATCCGCCGATATCGGTATCGGCATGGGCATCACGGGAACCGACGTTACAAAGGGCGTTGCGGACATGGTTCTCGCCGACGATAACTTTGCTACTATCGTAAACGCGGTCGAAGAGGGCAGAAAGATTTACGACAACGTATGCAAGGTTCTCCAGTTCCAGCTCTCAACGAATTTGAGCGAGGTTATTATAATGTTCGCAGCCTCGATTCTCCACTTCACGATTCTATCTCCCGTTCACCTTCTCTGGATCAACATGGTTACGGACTCTCTTCCCGGTCTTGCGCTCGGTATGGAAAAGGCAGAGGGCGATATCATGAGACGTAAGCCCAGAGCGACGACCGACGGTATATTCTCCGGCGGAGCGGGTGTCGATATGGTATGGCAGGGTATTTATCTTGCGATAGTCGAAATCGCCGCCTATGTTATCGGATACTGGCTCGAACCCGCAGGCGGTACGGCTCATTCCTTTGCAGGCTTTTTCTCGGGCGAGCTGTGCGTAAACGCTATGGCCATGGCATTCCTGACCGTCAACTTCTCTGAGATGTTCTGCGCTATAAACATGCGTTCGAGACTCGGCTCCATCTTCTCAGCCGACATGATGAAGAAGATGAACTGGTGGCTCGTCGGCGCGTTCTTCGCAACGAGTGCGATGACTCTCGCAGCTATCTACATCCCCGGTCTTTCCGATGTATTCGGAATCGCTCCCGGAACGTTCAGCACAACGGAGCTTCTCATCTCGTTCGGTTTGGCTGTTTCGACCATCCCCGTATTCGAGATAGGCAAAGCGATCAGACGCGCGGTAAACAGGAAAAAGGCTTAAATAAAATAAGACAAAACAATACCGCCGAATCGGAACTGACCGGTTCGGCGGTGATTTTTGATTTTTAACAGAACATGAAAAGCGGTGATTATTTAATACAGCATGGGGTTACGCCGGCGCTTTATGCACCGCACCGATCACTGACCGCTGACCGCTGTTCACCCGGGCTGTTTAATGCCTGTCGTACGGGCGTTTTTAATATTCCCGTCAAAAATCGAAATATTTTTCCCTCATTCTCTTCATTCTGCCGTTGATTACTCTAAGCGTATCGACGGCTTCCTTCTTTTCCTCGTCAGTGCCGTAGATTGCCTGTTTCATCAGCCTGCCCTCCTCGAAGCACGCGTCGTCGTGCAGGGGAAAATAATTTTTTAAAAGGAAACAGCCGTAGCGGACATAGCGCATTTCGCCTACGAGTCTGAATTCCCTGCTTATCGTGTCGACTGCAACGCTTCTGAAATTCTTAATCGAGTCGATAATCGCTTTCCGCTCGTTTTCGGGCGAGAAAACTATCGTCGAGCATATATACGCATTTTCGTTTTCAGGCGTACATCCGTGGCTGTCCGTGCTGCCGACAATCGGATATTTATATCCTCTTGCTCTGTCCTCATAATATCTGACGGTCTGATAGCCGTTCTGCTCAAAATACCTCTCTCCGCCGAGAACCTCGAACGCGTCGAATATTTTATTTTCGACGAGCCAGTCGTTGAGAACGTCCGCGTCGTGGAAGCAGTTTCCCGTTATCCAATTCGGATGCGGAAAAACCGCGAGTCCTCCGGCTTTTCTTATCTCGTCGTAAATCCATTTGAGAGTCGAAGCCGTCAGCGGGTCGATATTCTCGGGAACCTTAATATTTTTTGCAAGCTCGGTCATTTTCTTCGTAAACTGCTCTCTCGTCATAACGTCGGGGCAGTCGTCTCTTATCGAGCGGAATTTTTTATCCCTGCCGACTTCCTTTACAGCCTCGTCCTCGACGAGCGAATTAATCGAATATTCGCCGCCGAAATTAATTGTGTGCGGTGCGACGGTAAAGCCGTTTATCGGCGGGAGGTGAACCTCCTCTCCCTCGACGAGAGTCAGCTCGGTCGGAATATTTTTATAGCTTTCAATCGCTCTCAGCGACGGGTAGTATCTGCGGTGGTCGGTTATCGCCATAAAATCGTAGCCGTGCGAACGGTACATTGCCGCGACCGCTTCGGGTTCTTCGCCGCCGTCGGACAGGTTCGAATGTACGTGCAGATCGCCCATGAACGGGTACATGCCCTTTAAATCCTCATTTACCGCGTACACCGCGAAAACAACGCTTTTTCTTTCGGCGTACTCTATCGCGATTCTGTACTCGCCCTCCTCGGGGAGCGAAACCGGAATTGTCATCCCGCCGTCTTTTTCGGGGACTGCGGTTAATTCAATTCGTATTCCCGACGCGGGGTGCGTGAATACCGAACCGCCGTTGAGCCACGTTATGACGGCGGGATATTCGTTATTTTCTGCGAATAATTTATCCCCGCCCGTCGGACGGATATGTATTTTCGTTTCCTTTCCGGCTGTTAAAACTTTCGGAAAAACATCGTAATCCCAAAGCTCGCTTCTTCTTTTAAATCCCATATCGGTGTCTCCGTTTCTCCTTTTTAAAATTCGCTGTTATCGTAATAATATCCTTTTTGTTCGTATCTCGAAATCGTTTCTCTGCCGTTGACTACGGTGAAAACGTACGTGCAGTCGCCCGCATAGAACATGTTTTTCTCACCGAAAAGGTCTGTAAGATATCGTGTGTTGTCAACCTCGGTCGTATCGCCTATGAATCTCGACTGCGGAATCAGGAGCTTACGAGCCTTAATATTCGAATAAATATTTCTGTCGTCGTTTATTAAGTGGTGCGCGCACTGGAGGTATTCGCACGAAAGTGAATTCCTGCCGTATATATTTATAAGATTCTCGCCGTTTACATCCTCCGCGTCGCCGAGAAATATAACCGTCGTGTCGTCAAAATTTATCGAAAAAACCGTCGTAGACTCGTTGATGCTTCTGTAAACGTCGCCGCCGCCCGCTCTCGGCGAACGCGGCAGAACGTCCTCGTGCGTCGTGAGAATTTCAATTACCGCGTCGGGAAATTTGAACGTCTGACCCGTGTGAATCTTAATGTACTTTGCTTGAGGCGCGTATTTTTTGATTCGTTTTCTCAATTCGTCTGTGCAGGGGTTGTCACGGCAGTAGCCGAGAAGCGTGCGTGACGGGATGTTGAACATAACTCTTTCGAGAATAAGAACGTCCTTTTCCCGTCTTAAAAGCTTTATAAAAAAGTCCATGTGGTCGTCGTGGTTGTGCGTGCATATGTACGCCGAAACTCTGATTTTTCCGCCTCTTTCGATGCCTGTAAGGTCGTAGAGTCTATCCATAAATTCGTCGCACGCGTCCTCTGTCGCCTGTTCGCGCTCTCCGCCGTCGATGATGATAACGGAGTTGTCGCGGAGTCTTAACGCGTAGAGCATACCGCAGTCACAGCTGAAGCCGGGGATCATCTTTCCGTATTTTAACGAAAACTGCATGAGCGCGGTGCCCTCTGTCTGTTCCCCGCTTCTGTTGTCGGCTTCGCATGAAGCGCAGTCGGTCGAATTGTCGAGAATAATTCTCGCCTCGCCCAAAGAGTCAATATAATATGTATATATATAGTGCTCTCCGTTTTCGAATTGGGAGAAAATATTGCCGTTAAACTCTCTGTGAAAAGTCTCTTTCTTTCCCGTGTTTTCTATGTTTTTTAAAAATTTTTTAAATGTCCTGCCGTCAACGTCCGAACGTACAAGCATGAACGAATCGTCGGACCCGCCGTCTTTTTCGTTTTCAAGACTCATTCCCGCTCCGCAGTTTACGACCCCGGAACGGTCTAAACCGAAAGTCTCTGCACCGATTACGGCGAAAAACTCATTTACAGTCATATTTAAACTCCTTGTTTTTTCTTTTCCTTTATTATATATCGAAGAAGAGAAAAAAACAATAATTTATCGCATTACCGTGCGATAAATTATTGCAGTGGACAGCAGGCAGTGGGCAGTGGTTAGAAACTGTGCAATATACTGACTGCTAATCACTGACCACTAATTACTGAAACAATAATTTACCTCGGTAAATTATTGTTTGCCTTTGCGTTTAAATTGTAGTAATATATATATGATACCTTTTTATTATGTTAAATCGACATAAAGGGGCGTAAAAAATGTTCAACATTCTTATAGTAGACGACAACGAAAACACACGCAGGCTTACAAAAACCGTTCTCGAACAGAACGGCTACAAGGCTTATACCGCGATCGACGGACTTGACGGGCTTGATAAGCTCGACAGGGTTCACGTGGATTTGATAATTTTAGACGTTATGATGCCGAACATGGACGGCTATGAATTCGCAAAAACGCTTCGCGATAACGACTGGAACATACCGATACTCATGGTTACGGCGAAGGAGAATGTCAGCGACAAAAAAGAGGGCTTCCGCGCCGGCACGGACGACTACATGGTAAAGCCCGTCGACGACGAGGAGATGCTTCTGCACATTTCCGCTCTGTTAAGACGTTCGAAGATCGCGAACGAGCATAATTTAAATATCGGCGATACCGTTCTCGATTACGACGCGCTGACGGTAGCGAGGGACGGTCATTCCGTCGAGCTTCCGAAAAAGGAATTTCTGCTTCTGTTTAAGCTTCTGTCGTATAAAAACAAGATTTTTACCCGCAGACAGCTTATGGACGAGCTGTGGGATATGGATTCCGATACCGACGAGCGCACCGTCGACGTGCACATAAACAGACTGCGCGATAAGTTTAAGAACAATCCCGATTTTCAGATAGTCACCATCCGCGGACTCGGATATAAGGCGACGTATTGAGGGCGGATATGAAACCTGAAATTAAAATTGATTATACGGTAAAAAAACGTCATTCCATGCGTTTTGCATATTCCGCTCTTGTATTTATAATTCTCGCCTCAGCCGCGGCGATTATCGCGGGACTTATGTATATTTTAAACGTGACGGATCTGCACATTTTCGAACGAATCCGCCCGTACAGCGTTCTTCTCCTGTCCCTTGCGGCGTCGATAATAATAGGCACGATTCTGTCGTTTGTTGTAGGTAAGAATTTTTTGAATCCTTTAAAGGAAATGATTTCCGCAACGAAGAAAATTGCCGACGGCGATTTTACGGTAAGGGTCAGCGAGACGAAGTTTCCCAAGGAAATGAATCTGCTGTCGAGAAGCTTTAATACCATGGCAGACGAGCTCGGGAGCACCGAGATGTTCAGAAACGATTTTATAAATAATTTTTCGCACGAATTCAAAACGCCCATTGTGTCGATTTCGGGCTTTGCAAAACAGCTGAAAACGCCCGGAATCACCGACGAGGAGCGCACGGAATACGCGGATATCATTATCGCCGAATCGCGCCGTCTTACGACCATGGCGTCAAATATTTTACTGCTTACGAAGTATGAAAATCAGCAGATAGTAACCGATAAAACGGAGTTTTACCTCGACGAGCAGATACGAAAATGCATACTCTATCTCGAAAAAGAGTGGAGTCAAAAAAATATCGGGTTTGACCTTGATTTGCAGGAAGTCAGGTATAATTTCAACGAGGATATGCTCTCGCACGTATGGATGAATATTATAAACAACGCGATAAAATTCTCGCCCGAAAACGGAACGATTACGATTAAGTGTATAAACGATATATCGGACATTATGGTTATAATCAAGGATGAGGGAATCGGAATGGACGACGACACGAGACGTCATATTTTCGATAAATTTTATCAGGGCGACACGTCGCACACGGCACAGGGCAACGGTCTGGGATTAAGCCTCGTCAAACGCGTTGTCGACCTCTGCGGCGGCAAAATCAGTGTAAAAAGCAAAATCGGGGCAGGCTCGACGTTCTGCGTCAGACTGCCGAAGGAACAATAAAAAGTGAAGAAGTGGGTTGCGTTTTATGTCAAAGGATAACAACAATCGTTTATGCCTATACCGTTCGTTGAAACAATTATAACAGATAAAATATTGTTTGGAGGATTATATTATAATGAAAACCGCAATTTACGGCGCGGGATCGCTCGGAACCGTTCTCGGCGCGTACATTTCAAAGGCGGGCTGCCCCGTCGATCTTATCACGAGAAATAAGGAGCATGTCGACGCAATGAACAAAAACGGTGCGCATATTATCGGCACCGTCGATATGACCGTACCCGTTCACGCGCTCACGCCCGATCAGATTACCGAGAAATACGAGCTTATCATTCTGATGACAAAACAGCTTGAAAACAAAAAAATTCTCGAGGGATTAAAGGACAATATGACCGACGACTGTATTGTCTGCACCATGCAGAACGGTCTGCCCGAGCTTTCCGTGTCCGAGGTTGTCGGAGTTGACAGAACCATGGGCTGTTCCGTCGCGTGGGGCGCGACCCTGCACGGCAAGGGAGTTTCCGAGCTTACGAGCGAGCCTGACAGCATGACGTTCGGACTCGGCAGAATGAACGGCAAAAAAGACGACAAGCTTATGGAGGTCAAGAAAATTCTCGAGCTTATGTGTCCCGTCGAAATAGAGGATAATTTCATGGGTGTGCGCTGGTCGAAGCTTCTTATAAATTCGGCGTTCAGCGGAATGAGCGCGGTTATGGGCGGAACGTTCGGTGACGCGGCGGAGCGTAAGGATTCGAGAGTCTGCTGTCAGAATATTATCAAAGAGGTTATCGACGTCGCGACGGCGGCGGGCATAAAGATCGAACCTGTGCAGGGTAAGGATATTGTCAAGCTTCTCTATTATAAAGGAAACGGAATCAAGAAAAAGATTTCGAATTTCCTGATTCCGATATGCATTAAAAAGCACAGACTTTTAAAGGCGAGTATGCTCCAGGATCTCGAAAAGGGAAGAAAGTGCGAGATCGACGCTATCAACGGCGTTGTCTGCGCCTACGGCAGAAAGTACGGCGTGCCGACTCCGTATAACGATAAGGTGTGTGAAATCGTCCACGGAATAGAGGACGGCAAATACACGTACAGCTTTGAAAACGTAAAGATGTTTTCGTCTCTTGAAAAATAAAAGACATAAAAAACAATACCGCCGAATCGGAACTGACCGGTTCGGCGGTGATTTTTTGATTTTTAACAGAACATGAAAAGCGGTGTTTATTTAATATAATGACAAATCAGCATGTGGTTGCGCCGGAGCTTTATGCACCGCACCGATCACTGACCGCTGACCGCTGTCTGCTGTTCGCTGACCGCTGTTCACCCGGGCTTTTTACAGTCCGCGTATCTGCATTAAAAGTCTTGCGAAGATTATCGAGATATTTTCAAAAAACGATACGTTTTCGCTCGTGAGCTTATCCGAATCGAGAACCGTTATGACGTCCACAGGATTGAAGCACTTGTTCAAAGCGTTCGTGCAGTACTCCGTCGCGGCGGATTCGAATACGGAATAAACACATCCGTCCGAGAGGTCGATTTCCTCGAGCATGGAGGGAGCCTTTATCCTTCTGACCATGGTAAGCGAATCGTTTTCAAGCTTAAAAACATAGAGCTTTGACGAGAGTGTTCTGCCGTAGGAAGCGGTGACGGCGAGGTATTTGCCGTTGTCATTTTCGATAAACGCCGCGCCCTGCGCCTTTGAGGGAACGGTATAAACAACGCCCTTTTCCGCCGTTACGTTAAGGAGCGAATAATTAATCTTATACTCCGTAACGGACGAATTACCCTTTTCGGTAAACGTGCCGACCCAAAGAGAGCCGTTGTCCGCAGTGATGAACGAAGCGGTACAGTCGACGTCGAGAACCGCGTCATAATCGGAGAGAACGTAGTTTCCTCCCATGAGAGCAGCCTCATAAATTCTTAAGAGAGCGATACCCTTGACCTTTTTTGAAGTCGATTTTGCGACCCAGACCATTGTTCCGTCGAACGCGATTCCGCCGGAATGGTTCTTGTCGGGCATTTCGATAACCGATTTAAGCTCGCCGGATTCCTTGTCGATAACGTAGATTACGGAGTTGTGCTCCTTGTTGTAATCGTACGCGGTGATAAGAATGTAACCGTTCGCGGTGCATACGCCCTGCGGAATCATATTACCCGCCTGCGTGCCGTCGGAGAACGAGGTTTTTTCGAGCCCGGGAACGGCGATAACGGATTTATCCTTATTGATAATGTCCGAAAATGCAGAGTAAAGCTTCGTCGACTTTGAAAGCGAGTTGCCGAGTCTCGGCTCTGTCGACGTGTCGCCGGCGAACGCGGTGAATACGCAGATAAATACTGTCAGAACGGTTAAAATTACGGCGAGAGCCGATTTAAACGTTTTTTTCATTTATAGCACTTCCTTAAAATAAATTACAAGACTTTGAGCGTCGTCGTCGGATTCGTATGTCAAATCAAGCCCGGAGTTCATTAAGTATGCGCCGGAATAGACATTCGAATCGAGACTGCACGTATAGAATTTATCGGGGGCAAGACCCTTCATTTTAATATAAACAGTCGGATTGTTTTCGCTTATCAATGTAACAAGCGTAAAGAGAGCCTCGGATTTATCGCTCGAAGCGATAAGCCACGCGCATCTGAATTTATTCTCAAACGGGGAGACGATTCTGTAAAGATCGCCGTTTCTGATAAGAGAATAATATTTGTGATAATCCCTGACCTGCTTTTTGACAAGCTCCTTTTCGCTGTCGGTAAGCTTCCCCGGATCCAATTCATATCCGAACGTACCCCACATCGCGACATTGCCCTTAGTCTCATAGCTCTCCCTGTCACATGCGGAGACGTGCGCGCCCATGGTTGACGCGGGATAGCACATCGACGTGCCGAACTGGATGTAAACCCTGTCGAGAGCGTCTGTGTTGTCGCTCGTCCATATCTGCGGTGAATAGCAAAGCATTGCGGGGTCGAAACGTCCGCCGCCGCCCGAGCAGCCCTCGAAAAGAATGTCGGGGAACGTCGTGACAAGTCTGTTCATCAAATCATACGTGCCGAGAATGAAGCGGTGATAAAACTCCTTCTTCCTCTCGGGGGGCAGAACCGCCGACGAAGCGTCTGAAATATTGCGGTTAAAGTCCCATTTGAGATAATCTATCTTGTTTTTCGAGAGAACCTCATACATCTGGTTCCATATATTCTCCCTTACGTCCTCTCTCGAAACGTCGAGAACGTACTGATGTCTGCCGAGCATAGGCTCACGGCAGTTTACGTGAACATGCCAGTCGGGGTGCGCTCTGAATAAATCCGAATCGGGCGAAATCATCTCCGGCTCATACCATATTCCGAATTTAAGCCCCTCTGCGTTTACTCTTTCTATAAGAGCTGAAAGTCCGCCGGCGAGCTTATCTTCGTTAACGTACCAGTCGCCGAGAGAATTCGTATCGTCGTTTCTGTGACCGAACCAGCCGTCGTCCATTACAAGCATTTCAATGCCGAGCTTCTTAGCTTCCTTTGCAAATTCTGCAAGCTTATCCGAATCAAAATCGAAATACGCCGCCTCCCAGCTGTTGATAAGCAGGGGGCGCTTTTCGGTCTTATATTTTCCTCTTACAATATTATTATTGCAGAAGCGGTGGAGTATCCGGCTCATTTCGCCGATACCCTTATTCGTATAAACGCTTATCGCCTCGGGCGTGTAAAAAGTCTCACCGGGGGCTAACGACCATTCGAAATCTGTCGGATTTATACCCATTATAAAACGCGTCGTGCAGTTGTAATCGCACTCTGCGAGGGCGGAGAAATTGCCCGAATAAACAAGGCTGTACGCGTAGACCTCGCCGGTGTCCTCGTCCGCATTTTTAGATACGAACGCGGTAAACGGGTTCTGCGAGTGACCCGAAACACCTCTCTTGCTCTCGGCTCCCTGAACTCCGTGCGCGAGCGGCCGTCTTTCGATATTACGTTCCTTAACATGTCTGCCCCAGAGCGTTATCATGTCGTAATCCATGGATTTTAAATCCTCGCACACGCTGAACGCGCGCTCAACGTGAACGGTTCTGTCCGTAACGTTCGTAATCTTAACGCTTCTTGTGATAACGTCCGCTTTTTCGAATACGTTATAAACGAGCGTTACGTTTACTCCGAGTCCTCTGTCCTCTGCGGTAATTTCGAGCGTGTCGCACTCGTCGGGCGTGTTCGCGTACGACGAGGGAAGATAGGGAATCTCTTTCTTTCCCTTATAAATTTCGTGCGAGAGATAGCGGATATCCGTGTGGTTTTCGCCCTCGGCGTTTCTTACGGACAATGCGGAAATTCTGAAATCGCCGCCGTTGCAGCCGTACGCCGCGGGCGCGGAGTCGGGGGAAAAGCCGTGCTCGCCGACAACCGGATCGACAGGGGAAAACGACGCGCTGGGACGTCTTTTGCACTTGTCGATAACGATATCGGGGATTCTCGCGCCGTAGTAAAGCTCGAGAAGATAATTTTCATCGTAAATATGCAAAACAAGACTCGACGAAGAGGTGTCGAGCTTGAAAGCACGCTTTTCGGAATCGAATATAATTGACATTTAAAGTCTCCTTAACATTAAGCGTTTTATATATTATACATAAATTATACGGTCGTGTAAATATTATTTTTACATGTTGTTAAATTTAAAAAAATTTTTGAGAAAAATATCATTTTAAGATGATTTTCTATTGATAATTGTTTCACAATCGTATAAAATGTTATGTGTATAAATATTAAAAGGAGAAATTTACATGAGCAGTGCTTTAAACAAAAAAACGGTTGAGGACATTGAAGTCAGCGGTAAAAGAGTTCTCGTACGCTGTGATTTCAACGTTAAAATGGAAAACGGAGTTATCACGAGCGATAAGAGAATCGTCGCTTCTCTCCCCACCATTAAATATCTTATAGAAAAAGGCGCGAAGGTTATCCTTTGCTCTCACCTCGGCAGACCTAAGGGCGAATTCAATCCCGAGTTCTCCATGGCTCCCGTTGCAGAGTGCCTTTCGAAATATCTCGGACAGGAGGTTAAGCTTGCTAAGGACGTAGTCGGCGATTCGGCTCACGAGCTTGCCTCTTCTCTTAAAGACGGCGAGGTTATGCTTCTCGAAAACGTACGCTTCGAGCCCGGCGAGACAAAGAACGACCCCGAGCTTTCGAAGAAGTTTGCTTCTCTTGCCGACGTTTACGTAAACGACGCGTTCGGTTCGGCTCACAGAGCGCACTCCTCGACAGCGGGCGTTGCCGATTATCTTCCCTCGGCTGTCGGCTATCTTATTCAGAAGGAAATCAAGTTCATCGGCGGAGCTCTCGAAAACCCCGTACGTCCTCTCGTCGCCATCCTCGGCGGAGCCAAGGTTTCCGACAAGATCGGCGTTATCACAAATCTTCTCGACAAGTGCGACACCGTTATCATCGGCGGAGGTATGGCTTACACGTTCTTTGCCGCTCAGGGCTACAGCATCGGAACCTCGCTTCTCGACAGCGAAAACATTGAGAACGCTAAGGCTATGATGGCTAAGGCTAAGGAAAAGGGCGTAAACTTTCTTCTTCCCGTTGATAACGTTATTGCCGACAAGTATGACGAAAACGCTCAGTATATGACGATTTATTCCGATTCTATTCCCGACGGCTGGATGGGTCTTGACATAGGCCCCGTTACCTCAGAGCTTTACGCAAAGTCGATAAAGCACGCAGGAACCGTTATCTGGAACGGACCTATGGGCGTTTCGGAGTGGGAGCATTTCGCAAACGGTACTGTCTCCGTTGCTAAGGGTATTGCGGATTCGAATGCGATTTCGATTATCGGCGGCGGCGACTCTGCGGCGGCTGTTAAGAAGCTCGGATTTGCAGACAAGATGAGCCACATCTCGACAGGCGGCGGCGCTTCGCTCGAATATCTCGAGGGTAAGGAGCTGCCCGGTATAGCCTGTATCGACGACAAATAAGCTTTTAGGAACAAGCTTAGGGGGATGTTAAAAACGCCCGGAATGAATTACCCTCACCGCTCGTACTCTGTACTGCCTAAAAGTTTACATCTGATTGCAAGTATGGCTGTGCTTAACAAGGATGAAAACGCAGGCAGGCTGTCGCCTGTCAAGTTTGAAGACGCAGTTAAACGCAGTCAGACGAAGCAATGCTTGTAAGATTTTAGGAAGTACAGAGTACAGGTACTTCATGTACGCCGTCGGGCAAGCCTCAAACGCCGTTTGGGACGTCGTTTTCGGTTCGGTTAATCCATTCCAAACGTTTTTTCCTATCCCCGGAAAGTAAGCACAAGTTCATTTTTCGGAAATTAACAAATTAACATTTTTCTTCGATTTTATATTAAAAAAAGAAGGTTTTATTATGTTTAACCATGAAAATCTTAAAGGAAAAACCGCCGTTATCACCGGTGCGGGCGGAGTTCTCTGCTCGGGCTTTGCAAAGGATCTTGCCTCTCAGGGAGTAAAGACTGCCCTGCTTGACCTCAACCTGTCCGCCGCACAGAAGGCTGCCGACGAAATAAACGCTTCGGGCGGTACGGCTCTTGCCGTCGAGTGCAATGTACTCGAAAAATCAAGTCTCGAAAAGGCGAAAGAGACCGTAACCTCTGCGTTCGGAGCGTGCGATATACTTATCAACGGCGCGGGCGGAAACAATCCCAGGGGTACGACCTCGAACGAGACTCTGACCATGGACGATATTAATAATAAGGCGGAGGGCGTTAAGACGTTTTTCGACCTCGACCCCGACGGAATCCAGTTTGTATTCAATCTCAATTTCCTCGGCACTCTTTTGACAACGCAGACGTTCGCGCTCGACATGGCAGGCAGGGACGGCGCGTGTATTATAAACATTTCGTCTATGAACGCGTTTAAGCCTCTTACGAAGATTCCCGCTTATTCTGCGGCAAAGGCTGCTGTCTCAAACTTCACTCAGTTCATGGCGGTTCACTTCGCGCCCGTCGGAATCAGAGTCAACGCGATCGCGCCCGGATTCTTCTCGACTAATCAGAATAAAACACTCCTCTATAACCCCGACGGCTCTCTTACCGAGAGAAGCCATAAGATAATAAGCCACACTCCGCTCGGACGCTTCGGTACGCCGGACGATCTCACGGGAAGTCTGCTTTTCCTTGCCGACAGCCGGTATTCGTCGTTTATAACCGGCGTAATTCTCCCCGTCGACGGCGGCTTTTCGGCTTACTCGGGAGTTTAATATTAATAATATTTATAAAACAAATAAAAACGAACCTCGGAAAAGCTCCGGGGTCGTAAGAAAGTAATATCGTATTTTTGTAGGAACGGCATGACTTTTGTCATGCCGTTTCCTCTTTCATCAGTTTATTCAGTGGGATAAAGCCTACAAGGTCATAGGAAATGTGGATATTTTGCCGCCGTTTGCCGCTGCTCTTGTTGGGGGCTTCGATATAAACTCCCTTGACAAGTTCCCGCATAGCATAGGGCGTAAGCTCGTCCAAATCCTTGTATTTGTGTACCCTCTGGATAAACTGCTCCAAATTTTCAATCTGTCGTTCCTGTACTTCAATATCCTGCTGCAAGGTCTGGATTTCCACTTTAAGCTGCTCCTGTTCGGTTTCATAGCTTCTGCTCATCATGGAAAACCGTTCATCGTTGATGCGTCCTGCCACATTGTCCTCATAAATGCGGATAAACAGGCGGTCAAGTTCTCCCATGCGCCGCTGCGCCTGTTCCAGACGCTTGATGCTTGCGCAGATTTTTTCTTCACTGGACAGCAGGAGCTTGTGTTCCATAACTGCCCGGAAGTGCTTCTCATACCGTGTCACATAGAAGATGACCGCTTTCATGTGCATCCAGACCAAATCTTCCAGAATAACGGCTCGGATGAAGTGTGCCGAACAGCTTCCTGTATTGCTTCGGTAGTTGGCGCATACAAAGTGATCCTGCCGCTTCTCAAAGTAATTGGTAGTGCAGTACCGCATTTTCGCTCCGCAGTCGGCACAGTAAACCATGCCGGAGAACAGGCTGCTTTTGCCTGTTTTTGTTCTACGGTAACGCTGCTGACGGATCTCCTGCACCTTGTCAAAGACTTCCTGCTCGATGATCGCCGGATGGGTGTTGTAGAAAATCGCCTGTTTGTCAAGGGGCGTTTCCCGCTGCTTCTTGTCCCAAATGGAATTGGTGTAGGTCTTGAAGTTGACCGTACAGCCTGTGTACTCCCGCCGTTCCAGAATGTGAACAACGGTGTTGGTATTCCAATGGTAGGGATCATCGGTTTCGGGGCTTGGGGTTTTGATGCCCGCCCTGCGCTTGTAAGCGGTGGGGTTAAGCACCTTTTCCTCCTGCAAGAGCTTTGCGATCTGCATCGGTCCCCGTCCTTCCATACACAGCTTGAAGATTCGCTTGACTACCACAGCCGCAGCTTCGTCCACGATCCACTTGGTCTTGTCCTCTGGGGCTTTGAGATACCCGAACGGAACATTGGTAGTCAGCGGTACGCCACGCTCACCCTTTGCCTTTTGCACAGCCCGGATTTTGCGGCTTGTATCTTTGGCGAAAAATTCGTTAAACCAGTTTTTGATACCGGCAATATCGCTGTCTGTGCTGTTGGGGTCGA